>JAYUTQ010000188.1:0-1801 GCA_043755055.1 Chitinophagaceae bacterium
CAAATAGCTACTTTTATGCTTTGGCAAAACCCGTAAATAGTTATTTATGAAAATGATGTTACCCCTGGTATTATGCATACTGCTAATGCCCAAAACCCATGCACAGCCTGCCGAAATGCATATAAGGGAATTACTGACCAACCAAACAACAGCATGGAACAGTGGCGATATCGCGGCATTTATGAGTGGCTACTGGAAAAGCGATTCGCTTTTATTTGTGGGTAAAAGTGGCATTACTTATGGCTGGCAAAAAACATTGGATAATTACCTAAAAAATTACCCCAATGCCGCTACCATGGGGCAGTTACGATTTGACATTATTCAGCTTAAAAAGCTACGAGGTAGTACTTATTTTGTGTTGGGTAAATGGTTTTTAGAACGCACCGTTGGCGATGTGGGTGGCCATTTTACCCTAATACTTAAAAAGTTTAAAGACGGCTGGAAAATAGTAAGCGATCACAGTTCATGATGGATAAATCCATTCGTCGGTTTCGCGGTTATAAGTAGGTGCGTTTTTCCATTTGCGAAGCAGGTACACAAAAAGCCAGAGGCCGGAGGCAACCATAAGTATATAATAAACAATATGCCAAACGACTGCTTTTTCGCCCCAAAAAAGGTAGCCCATTTTAATACCAAATAACGTATTGGCCAGCATCCAGGAAAGTACCAAACTGATGGTCTTCATAATCCGTATTAAAAATTCTCTTATTTCGGGTTCCATCGGTGCGATTTACGATTTATGAATTGGGATTTACGTTTTTTAGTAGAAAAGAAACAACAGATTATGTTACAATATTTTGATTGTTTTGTTCAACTCCCTAAACTATAAACCCTAAACCTTTAAAACGCCAAACCCTACTTCAACAACATCGCCTTAAACACCGCACTATCGCCGTTAAAAGCGTTAAAATCTACAGCGGTACTAATGCCGTTTACCCGGCCTCGTTCGTTGTGCTGCCATATGTTCCAGGGGCGGCTTATGCGTGGCTCCCTTTTTTGCTGGTAATGGGCGGCCCATAGCGGATAGGCGTCAAAATCGTTTCCCAAATACCTGGCGTAAAAATCTACGCCGGTGTAAATAATGGGCTTGGCGCCGTAAGCCGCTTCTACCGTTTGCAGCCATTCTTTTACATTTTGCTTTAGCTCTTTTGCATTCGATCCGGTTATGGTTTCCACATCCAGCACCGGGGGAAAATCGCCGGGCTTTAAATCTACCGTTTCCATAAAATTAATGGCCTGTGCCTTACCACTTTTGTAGGGTATAAAGTAATGGTAGGCACCTCTTACTACACCGGCTTCTTTACTTTTTTTCCAGTTGCGGCGAAACATATCGTCTATAAAACCAATGCCTTCGGTAGCTTTTATAAAACTAAACCCCACTTTTACATCTGCCACTTTCATCTGCTTTACCAGTTTCCAGTTGATACTTTTTTGGTAGCGGCTTACATCGATGCCATGGATGGTAAATTGGGTAGGCAGCTCTATCCCAAATGCCGGATAGCGTACAAAAGTGGTGTCGTTATCATTAAAAAAATCCCCCCGTTTTGCATACCAATAACCTACCGCCAGCAGCCCAATAAGGCTGATGGAAATGAGGAATTTGGAAAGGATATTTTTGTTTTGGTGCGGCATTGAGTTGATTGTATATAGGAAATAGCCATTATTTCTTTTTAGCCAACGATTTTAATATTTCAATCAATACAGTTGAGTCTGATGGTGTACAACCGGTTTTTGAAAGGTGGATATTTACAAACAAGTCATTATCGAACATACAATAACCATACATGTGTTTTTGCGAAAA
>JAYUTQ010000189.1:0-3956 GCA_043755055.1 Chitinophagaceae bacterium
TAGCCGAAAGTCGGGTGTGGAACTAATAGCCATGGTGCGGCGAATGTAAATTATTTCGTCTACCGTCAACCGTCAACCGCCGACCATTGGCGTTCAACGGTTGACGGATGGCGGTAAAACGGTCAACGTTTCCGCCCTTTTCCTTACTTTGCAACCAACATGGTGCAACGAATTGTAGATATTAAAACAGATGGCCTTGCCGTTTTTGAAAAAGAAACCCGAAGCCTGATAATATGCCTTGAATATTGTGGCATGACGATAGCCCTTGCCGACAATACCAATAAGCATTGGATAGCGGTGGAAGTGCTACATTGTAGCGAGGAGGATTTAGAAGATATGGACCAACTGATGCTTTTATTAAAACAACATAGTTCCCTTCTGAATTACACAGGTCTCGAAACAAAAATTTTTATCCGCACAGCCAATGCCATGGTTATTCCTGCAGCTATGCAGGCCAATGCAAAACAGTTGCTACAAATACAGTTTGGGTTACAAAAACAGGATATCGTTATTAATGAGCAGGTAAATAGTGCTATGGCCGTTGCCCTTAAAACAAATGGCGACTGGATTGATCCCTTCTACAAAATTTTTACGGATGCGACTACCCATGCATCCTTAGCCGGACTCATTAAGCAAACATTGGAAGATAGCCTCACCAATGCTTTGCCCGTTTTACAAACCGTGTTTAGTAACGGTATTGTAGAAATGGCGTTGGCAAAAAACAACGAATTACTCATAGCAAAATGCTTTCGGTTTAGTACGGTAGAAGACATGAATTACCAACTGCTGAATATTTGTAAGCAGTTGCAGGTAAGTCCGGCCGAAGTAGCGGTAACCGTTCAGGGGCTTGTAGTCGAAGGTTCGCCGTTGCATCAGTCGCTGCTTAAATATTTTGCCGAAGTGCAGTTTGCCAAAGCTGCTGTTAGCGATTGGGGCGTGGCATTTAAAACCATACCCGATCATTATTTTACATCATTAATCCATGCTTCATTATGAGGATTATTTCGGGCAGGTTTGGTGGCAGAAAAATTCACCCGCCAACCAATATGCCACACACAAGACCCACTACCGATATAGCAAAGGAAGGCTTGTTTAATATTTTACAAAATCAGATAGATCTGGAGAATATCAGAACGCTGGATCTCTTTGGTGGCACAGGTTCCATCAGTTACGAGCTGGCAAGCCGTGGTGCCGAAGAACTGGTAATTGTGGAGAAAGACAATAAGATGTTTGACTTTATTAAGAAAAATATTGAAGAGCTGAACATAGAAAATTGCAGGCTCATCAAAAGCGATGTATTTCGATTTTTAGAAAACTGTAACGACAATTTTGATTTCATCTTTGCCGGTCCGCCGTATGCTTTAGAAACCATAGATGAACTCCCAAAAATCATCGTAGAAAAAAAACTGATAGCACCCGGTGGACTGTTTGTACTGGAACATACGCCCCGTAATTTTTACGAAGCTTATCCAGGTTATTTAAAACACCGAAATTATGGCAGCACCATTTTTACTTTTTTTGGAGGGGGAGAATAGCAGCACGGATGACACAGATTATTGCGGATAAGAACGGATTTTTATATTTTCTGATAAATAAAATATTGGTGTCTATGATACAAATGGCATGCTTTAAAAATCAACTCTTGTAAAAAAATCTGTCGAAACCAGCAAAAATCCGTGTTCTCCGTACTGCTATCAAATCTTGTAAAAAACCTAACCATTCATTTGACCAAAAAACAACTACGATACAAATACCTCGCAGACCGAATAGCGCTTAGCCAACAGCAAATGCACCAACACCTTGCCATCATGCTGGAACATTTTCAGCAGCTCACATTTACCAAAGCCGATTATGTTTTGAGTTATTTCCCTATAACCGAACGAAAGGAAATTGCCCCACAATATTTTGAGGAACTAATAAGCGAAACACATACGAAAATACAATTATGCTTTCCAAAAACAGATTTTACTACTTGCCAAATGGAAGCAATAGCCAATGATGATGAAATGCAAACAGCCACCAATAGCTTTGGCGTAACCGAACCAGTTCAAGGAAATATCATACCTAAAAAGAGCCTCGATATCATCTTTGTACCATTGGCAGCATTTGATAAAAAAGGCTACAGAGTGGGCTATGGTAAAGGCTTTTACGATCGCTTTATTCCGCAATGCCGGCCCGATGTAATGACTATTGGCTTATCCTTTTTTGAACCCGTAGATGAAATTACAGATGCCAATGAATTTGATGTACCTTTAAAATATTGCATCACCCCGCAGCAGTTGTATGAATTTTAATTTTTATTTAGTTAAGTCGTTCCGCATTGTACTCTTCCCCTTTTCGTTGGTTGTATGGCTATGGATAACCATCCGCAATTGGATGTTCGATAAAGGCTATTCAAAGGCCGCAACTTTTAATATGCCATTGATTTGTGTAGGTAATATTTCGGTAGGCGGCACAGGCAAAAGCCCCATGGTAGAGTACCTGCTGCGTATGCTTCGGCCAGAGTTTAAAGTGGCCACATTAAGCCGTGGTTACAAACGGAAAACCAAAGGCTATGCACTGGCCAATGAAGCCACTACTGCATTAGAAATTGGCGACGAGCCTATGCAGTTCCACATTAAGTTTCCGGATGTACCGGTAGCAGTAGGCGAAGAACGCTTGGAAGCTATACCCCAACTACTCCACGACAGGCCAGATACACAGGTAATCATTCTCGATGACGCCTTTCAGCATAGGCGGGTAAAGGCCGGCTTTAATATTGTACTTACAGATTTTTATAACCTCTATACACAGGACTGGTTTTTACCAACGGGTGATCTTCGGGATAACCAAAGTAGTGCCGACCGTGCCGATATAATCATTGTTACCAAATGCCCGGAAAATATTAGCGAGGCCGAAAAAAAAGAAACGATAGATAAGCTGAAACCCACACCCACACAACATATTTTCTTTAGCACCATTTGCTATGGCATACCCTACCATGTAAATACAAAAGAAACTTTTCAACTGCACCAGCATTGCGAAGTGTTGCTGGTTTGCGGTATTGCTAACCCCAGGCCATTAAAGCAATACCTTGAAAAACACACCGAAAGCTACCTTGAAAAAACCTACAACGACCACCATATTTTTACCATCGACGACCTAAAAGAAATCAAGGAACGATTTAGCAAATTAGATGGTAGCCAAAACATAATTTTAACCACAGAAAAGGACGCAGTACGGTTGCTAAAGTTCGAAAAAGAACTGCAGGAAATACCACTGTACGTGTTGCCGATAGAACACAAAATATTATTTAACGAAGAAAAAAAACTACATAAGCTTATAAAAGATTTCATAGTAAATTTTAAGATGTAGAATGCCAGCCACAAAGAACAAAGACAGAAAGTTGCACAAGGAAGAATAAAAAACGAGGTAAAAAAAAAGCAATCCTTGTGAACCCTTGTTCCTTCATTCTTTGTTGTAATAAAAAAAATCTTTGTGAACCTTTGTTCCTTCATCCTTTGTGGCAATAAAAAAACAAAAACATGAAAAAAGAAAAATATAACCACAAAAAACATTCCACACAAACACTCAGTGGCATGCTCGATATTACCCGTAGCGGACTCGGGTTTGTAATTACAAGCGATGGCGAAGGCGACATTATTGTTCGTCCACAGGACTTTAACCAGGGCTTCCACGGTGATACCGTAGAAGTGGCTGTTTCAAGAGATAGTTTTAACGGAAAAAAACGTGAAGGCCGTGTACTTCGGGTTATTAAACGAAGACAAACAGAATACATCGGTACGCTACGTTTTACAAAAGGCTTGTTACTTTTTGTACCAGCCGGAGAAAAACCAATGCCCTATTTTGAACTCGGCACAGTGCCAATGAGGGAGATAGATGAAGACACAAAAGTAGTGGTACGCATGACTGATTGGCCACCGAAAAACCGACGCCCAAAAGGCGAACTGATGGAA
>JAYUTQ010000190.1:0-3955 GCA_043755055.1 Chitinophagaceae bacterium
GAAACCATTTCATTAACCGTAGATCGTTTTTCACTAACAAGCGATGAGCGAAATGAAGTAGCCTGTGCCGATTTTGAAACCAATAAAAAAAGCACCTACAGCTACGATTACCGCCATAAGGATATGGATTATACACTCTATGCCAAAGGCGAACTGCCCATTAGAAAAGCCGATACCGGCACGGGTGCTGTAACGAAAATTGAAATACCTGTTACACCACCTGCGGTAAATAAAACAGTTTCCGATACCATTTTACTAGGCGATGTGTTATTCGATTTTAATCAGGCCCGGCTAAAGCCGGGTGCGATTGACATATTGCAAAAAATATTTACCCAAAAAATACCCGGCAAAGCCAGGCCCAATATCGACAGTATTTATGTGGAAGGCCACACCGATGCCATTGGCAGCGAGGCTCAAAACCTGCAACTGAGCCGTCGCCGCAGCCAAAGTGTAAAAGATTGGCTATTGAAAGAAGCCATTTTACCAGCTGGTCAAATTTCAATTCATCCATTTGGCAAAAGCCGGCCGGTAAGCACCAACAGTACTCCGCAAGGCCGGGCATTAAACAGAAGGGTGGAGTTGATTATTTTTTATAAGGGATAAGTATTATGGTCGTGATGAGGTAACATCATTTCAAAATTTTGAAGCAGAGAGTACCGGCCAAAGCAGCAACTTATCAGTTTTCCATTTAACCCATTCTGGGTTGCCATAATCATTCATTCTTTTACGTGGGTTTCACCCACGGCTATTATTGTTTGAGCCCTTCGGGCTTGCCAAAGGCTTTTAAATTGTATATCAACTCCGAAGGAGTTAAACAATATTAGCCCCGGGTAAAACCCGGGGTTTAAGTGTATGGATGTAACAACCCTAACAGGGTTGAATTATTGTCAAAGCCCTGTCCTTACTCACCACTAACAACAAGGCCGTTTTATTACCACAGCCGTAAAGCGGCAAATCCAGCATCTTTGCAGCAATCAATTGTAAAACCGTGGTATTAAAAAAATCGCTTGGCCAGCACTTTCTTAAAGACGAAACCATTCTTAAAAAAATAGTGGATGCACTGCTGCAAAACCCCTGCACCCAACTGCTGGAAGTAGGTCCGGGCGGCGGGGCTTTGACCAAACATTTGCTTACACTGCCCGGCATAGATTTTAAAGCGGTAGAGCTTGACGATGAAAAAGTGGACCTGTTGCCCAAAAGTTTACCGCATACCAAAGGCAAAATCATACACAAAAATTTTCTGCATATAGAGCCGCCATTTGATGGCAAGTTTACCATTATTGGCAATTTTCCCTACAACATTTCTACAGAAATCCTGTTTAAGGCTATCGATTGGAAGGATCAGGTGGAAACTGTTATCGGCATGTTTCAGAAAGAAGTGGGGATGCGGGTGGCCGCACCGGCAGGCAGTAAAGTGTATGGCGTTATTAGTGTATTGATTCAGGCTTTTTACGATGTGGAATATTTATTTGATGTACCGCCTCAAAGTTTTAACCCGCCGCCTAAAGTTATGAGTGGCGTAATACGGCTTACAAGAGCCGCCAATCCTTTAGAAGTAAAGAGTGAAAGGGCATTTAAAGTGTTGGTAAAAACTGCCTTTAACCAACGCAGAAAAATGCTTCGCAATGCAGTTAAAAGCCTTTTTGATGCAGCCACTTTAGAAGACGAAATTTTTAACAAACGAGCCGAGCAATTAACCAAGGAAGACTTTGCAGCATTGAGTTTTAGAATGATTTTATCAAGGTCCAAGGTTCAAGGTTCAAGGCACAAGATGTAAGGCTCAAGAATTGTACATAGATTTTTAGGTTCGAATTAATACTGTCATCTTGAACCTTGAGGCCTGAGGCTTGAATCTTTTAATACTGTCGTCTTGAACCTTGAGGCCTGAGGCTTGAATCTTTTAATACTGGCGTCTTGAACCTTGAAACCTGAGGCTTGAACCTTACATAAGTAAAAATGAAAAAGCAAGTAATTATATCGGCCAAAGTGCATCAGTTTTTGATAGATGAACTGGAGAAGAAAGGATACGAAGTGCTGTACGAACCGCTGATACGATATGATCAGCTAAAATCAAAAATAGCAACTGCCTACGGCCTGATGGTAACCACCCGGTTAATAATAGACAAGGCCATGATAGATGCCGCACCGGATCTAAAATGGATTGGCCGCCTCGGTAGCGGCCTGGAATTGATAGACGTACAGTATGCCGAAAGCAAAGGCATCACCATTGTTAGCAGCCCCGAAGGCAACCGCAATGCCGTGGCCGAACACACCCTTGGGTTACTGCTAAACCTGCTAAATAAAATCCACAGCAGCTATGCCGAAGTAAAGGAAGGCAAATGGATTCGGGATGCCAACCGTGGCACCGAGTTAAGCGGCAAAACCGTTGGTATTATTGGCTTTGGCAATGCCGGCCGGGCTTTCGCCAAACTGCTGGCTCCTTTTGATGTAACCGTGCTGGCCTGCGATAAATTTAAACAGGACTTTGGTACAGATTATATAAAAGAAGCATCTCTGGAACAGGTTTGCAAGTACAGCAATGTCATCAGCTTTCATGTGCCGCTTACGGCGGAAACCAAGCATATGGCCAACCAGAAATTTTTTAGCATGTGTAAAGAACAGCCTGTGCTGCTAAACACCTGCCGTGGAAAAGTAATAGATACAGATGCCTTGTGCAATGCTTTGGAAAATCATCAAATTGCCGGTGCCGGCCTCGATGTTTTGGAGAATGAAAAACTCGATAGCTATACATTTCAGGAAGAGCAATTGCTGGATTTTTTAGTATCGCAGCCTAACGTAATTATAACGCCTCATATAGCAGGTTACAGCTACGAAGCTTTTTACAAAATGGCCAAAGTAACGATAGATAAATTGGAACATGCAGGGGCGCTGTAGTTGTCCAACACAAAAAACAAAGGATACAATTTTGGCGCCCGGGCGGGCTATCCGCAGTACTCCGCAGCCGCCGTACCAGCACCCAAGCTACGCTAATCAATCTTTTATACGGCGGCTTTGCGGGGTACTTGCTCCTATCCCTGGCGCAGCTCCGCTACTAGCCATTACATAAATCAACCAATCAGTTCAACCCCCTTGGGGTTGCACCGTTGAACTCAATTTAACCACGGGTTCCACCTGTGGCTATTATTATTGAACCACTTCGTGGTTTGGACTAAATTGTAAATACAATTAGTGTTATCCCCAGCCATTCGGTCGGGGTAAGCTATGTTCCCAGCCTTCATGACAAGTACTTTAAACAGCTTTTTATTCTTGTGTTCTTTTTCCTGCATCCGTAAGCCAGGCAAACTTCATCGGGGTATATTTGCACCCCTCTTTTAATAATGGCATCAGCTCCCTTACATATCGCTTTGGTTGGCAACCCCAACAGTGGCAAATCCTCTTTGTTTAATACCCTTACCGGTCTTAACCAAAAAGTGGGCAATTTTCCCGGCGTTACGGTAGATAAAAAAACGGGTAAATGCCAGCTTTCTCCCGGCATGGAAGCCACCATGATAGACCTGCCCGGTACTTACAGCCTGTACCCCAAACGGGCAGACGAATGGGTAGCTTACAAAGTATTAATTGGGCAGGATGAAGATGTAAAACCAGACATGGTACTACTGGTAGCCGATGCCAGTAACCTTAAACGAAATTTGCTTTTTTGCAGCCAGATTCTTGACCTTAAAATACCCGTAGTAGTAGCCCTTAGCATGATGGATCTGGCTGCAAAACGCGGTACCGAAATAGACATTCCCGGGCTGGAACGGGAATTGGGCGTTTCGGTTATTTCCATCAACCCAAGAAAAAACAAGGGCATTCCGCAGTTAAAAAAAGTATTGGAACAAACGGCACAAAACCTGCACAAAACAGCTGCCCGAAATTTTATAGACATTAAGCAACTGGCTGCAAAACCCGTGGAAGCAATGCAACAGTTAATGCCGCAGCTAAGCGATTATGC
>JAYUTQ010000191.1:0-1798 GCA_043755055.1 Chitinophagaceae bacterium
CGACAATTCTATGTTGGCTATATCGCCCAAGCGAACGATGCCGGATGCATCTGCCCTAATCACCAGGTCTTTAAACTGTTCTTCGGTCGTTAGCCTTCCCAGTGTGCGGACCACCAGTTCGCTGCTGTTTCCATATATTTTACCTGCGGGTATTTCAACATTTTCTTTATCCAATGCCGTCTGAATATCAGGAAAAGCAATGTTGTACATGTTCATTTTATCCGGCTGAAACCAAAGGCGCATGGCAAACCTTTTTTGCCCAAAAATATTTACCGCACTTACCTCATTGATGGTCTGAAACTGTTGTTGCAACACATTTTCTGCATAATCACTCAACTCCAGCAGTCCTTTTGAACGGCTTTGAATGGCCAGTAGAATAATGAAATCTCCGTTGGCATCTGCTTTACTTACCACCGGGGGTGCATCTATGTCTTGTGGTAAATTTCTGATGGCCTGACTTACTTTGTCGCGTACATCGTTGGTAGCCGTTTCCAGATCCACATCCAGATTAAACTCTACCGTTATCCTGCTCGATCCCAGTGAACTGGAAGAGGTAATGCTACGAATACCCTGAATGCCATTAACCTGTTTTTCGAGTGGCTCCGTAATCTGGCTTTCAATTACTTCGGCATTGGCACCTGTATAGTTGGTCGTAACGGTTACATTGGGTGGATCTATGGCGGGGTATTCTCTTACAGCAAGAAAGGAAAAGCCAACAACACCAAATACAATAATGGCTATGTTCAGTACAGTAGCCAACACCGGCCTTCTCAATGATAATTCAGAAATATTCATTTTTATGCGTCTCTTACTGCTGCTTAAATTATTGGGTTAAAGAATCCAGTGTTTTTACCGACCTTACTTTTACAGGTGTATTTGGTCGGGCAAACAAAACGCCACTCACCACTATGCTGTCACCATTTGATATTCCTTTTATGATTTCTACATTGCCGGCTTTCCTGACGCCGGTTTCTACTTTTACATATTGGGCTTTTCCTTTTGTTACTACAACCAATATCTTATCCTTGTCCTCCGGAATAATAGCACTGGAAGGTACAAAGACGCTTTGCTTATCGTTGCCGTCGTTGATATACACTTTTACAAAAGCACCCGGTGTTGCATTGTTGTTTTGCAATAGTGCCCTTACCAGCAAGCTTCTGGTGCTGATGTTTGCCTGCGGTTCTGTTGCCAAAACGATGGCCCGATTCCTTTGTTTATTAAAGCCATCAATTTCTACTGTTACCGAACTCCCTTTTTTAATGGCATTGGCATATTCTTCGGGTATGGTAAAATCAACTTTTAGCCGATCTACATTGTGAAAAGTGGCCAATACATCGGCAGGGGTAACATAGGCGCCGGGACTTGCTTTTCTCAGCCCAACTACGCCACTAAACGGTGCTTTAATAATGGTTTTTGCCATTTGTGTGTTCAGAATGTTAATGTCAGCTTTCAGGCTGTTTACTTGGTTGATGGCCAAGTCATAATCTGCCTGGTTTAGCCCACCAATGGCTAACAGTTTTTTGTAGCGTTGTTCTGTTGTATTGGCAAGGTCTAGTTGTACATTCAGTTTTCCGAGCTGTGCCTGTAGGTCTGCATCGTTTATCCGGGCTATAATGGTGCCTTTTTGTACCCGCACACCTTCCGGTATATTCAGGTAAACAAGCCTGCCATTGATTTCAGATTTTAATTCTGTGGTTTCGGATGCCACTACGGTACCGCTTGCTTCTATAGAGTTAGATGTAGCCTGCGGAGTAGCAATCATTACATCTACAATGGTAGGTCCGCCGGATGTATCTTT
>JAYUTQ010000192.1:0-1789 GCA_043755055.1 Chitinophagaceae bacterium
GTCAAAATAAAGTTGACCATTGGAAAAACAAGATTAGCAACAGCACTACATAAGCTGACGGTTTCTAAATAGTTCAAAATATTTTCTCAATTCCTGCACCAAAACCCCCGCATTAAGGTTTGGTGCAGGAATTTTATTTTACGCTTGCCCCCTGATTTATCCAGCATCCAATCAGCTCTCTTTCTGCTGGTGTAATCCCGGTTTTATTATTCTGTGGCATCGTTTTGGTAATCACCACACGCTGCATAATCTTGTCTTTGTATTTTACAATGTCCTGCGGCGTATCGTATACCACGCCGTTTGGTGGTGCAGTGTATACATCGTCTGTTGGTTTGCTGCTATGGCAGGAAATACATCTTGTATTAATAATTGTACTCACCTGTGCAAAGCTGATTTCATTGTTACATTCCCCTGGTTTTGCCGGGGCAGTAATAAAAACAGCAGCAAATAGAATAGCGACCGAACCGGGCAAAATCCAGATGCTATACTGGCCCTTTTCTTTTAGGTTTAGCCAATGCTTTACACCGGCCGTGCCTAACGAAATAATGGCTAAAACGAGCCATGGATATTCGTTGCCAAATGTGCTGGGAAAATGATTACTCACCATTACAAATAATACTGGCAGCGTAAAATAATTATTGTGCAGGCTTCGCAGTAATGCATTTTTACCAAGAGCAGGGTTGAGTGGCAGCCCTTCTTTCGCAGCCTTTACCATGGCCTTTTGAGAGGGTATAATTATAAAGAAAACATTACCAGCCATAAGCGTACCAAGCATAGCACCAAAGTGGATGTAAGCCGCACGGCTATTGAATACATGGGTATAGAAGTAAGCAAAACCAATGAGAACAATAGTGCCAATAATGGTAAACCAATAGCCCTTTTTTACCAGGGGTGATTTGCAAAAAAGATCGTAGATAATCCAGCCGGTTATAAACGAACCAATACCTATACCAATAGCTACCAATGGAGAAATATTAAGAATGTTGGTATCTATCAGGAATGCTTTCGCATTAAAATAATATACCACAAACAGCAGGCAAAAACCAGAGAGCCATGTAAAATATGCTTCATACTTAAACCAGTGTAAATGCTTCGGAATCTGTTTTGGTGCTACTTTGTATTTTTCCAGATAATAGAAGCCACCGCCATGTACGGCCCAGAGATTTCCGGCCAGTTCTTCCCGTACATTTTCGGTACGGTTCAGTGCATTTTCCAGAAAAACAAAATAGAACGATGCCCCAATCCATGCAATACCAAATGTGATATGCATCAGGCGAATGATAATGTTTAGCCATTCCATCATGTGGCCTTCCCACGGCGTGCCTTTTATAATCAGATAAGTACATACCAGCATGGCTATAATTACACCAATCATAGCCGTATATAAAAAGCCTTTAGACAGTTCGATTTTTATAAAATTATTTTCTTGCTTTATTTTATCTGTAACAGTAATATTTTGCTGCTTTGTTTTTTGCAGGGCATAAAAATAATGTGTCAGGATGATGAGCATCAGCAACACTAAACCAAGGGCAGAAAGTAAAATAATGTACACCATATAAATATGACAGCGCCCTGTGTGGATGGTTTTTATCTACCGGGACGGGATGGCCATGTTTTGGTTTTTTTTAAAAGAAACAATTTAAAAGTTTGTTTTCTATTTTTATTGTTTATTTTTTCTTAAAGACTTTTAAAAAATGTCAAACATTGCAATACATAGCAATAGAACTATAACGCCACAAGGCGTTACCGCTTGCTACGTATTGCTATCGGAGGGCATCATTACAGATGT
>JAYUTQ010000193.1:0-3923 GCA_043755055.1 Chitinophagaceae bacterium
CCGTGGCTATTATTATTGAACCACTTCGTGGTTTGGACTAAATTGTAAATACAATTGGTATAATCAGTTTTCTGACCTGTCTTTCTTAATAAAGTTGTCAAAATAGGCTGAGCAAATCACATGGGTGATGTTCCCTTCCTAACCCAAGGCTTCAGCCTTGGGAGCCTTCATCAAGTCCCAAGGCTGAAGCCTTGGGTTAGGACATATGCTTAACACATTTTGAAAACTTTCCTTAACTTTTTAACGACACAAAGGTTTTTTCAGCCTTTCTCGAAGGAACATAAGCAGCAAGAAACCCAATAATCATAATTATTGCCGCTATTAAAACAAAGTCGAACAGCCGCATTTCTACAGGGTAATAATCAATTATAAAACTATTGCCGCCCAATTTTACCCAATGAAAATTGGCCTGGCCAATACATATAAAAATAGCAAGGATAATTCCGGCGGCTCCACCTAATATTGCCAGCAACAGGCCTTCTTTTAAAAATACAGCTTGTATCCAGCTGCGGCTTGCACCAATGGCTTGCAGCACGGCAATGTCTTTTTGTTTTTCCAGCACCAACATAGAAAGGCTGCCCACAATATTAAATGCAGCAATTAGTAAAATAAGAAAAGCCACGCCGTAGATAATCACCTTTTCTATCTGCATGGCAGCATACAGGTTTTGGTTTAGTTGAAAACGATTCTGCACCTTGTATTGGTCACCAAAAAGTTGCTGTACCTGCTGCTGTATCTTATCAGTTTGCTGTTCATCTTTTACAAAAATCTCAATGGCACTGTATTGGTTACTATCTAGTTGCAGCAGGCTCCTCAAAAAGGCCAGGTTGGTAAAAGCATAGCCATTGTCAAATTCTTGTTGTACCACAAATGCCCCTGTGGCAGCGGCATTGCGGCTTTGCAAGGCTTCCAGCGGATCGGTGTAAGAGGTAGCTTTGCGGTTGGGTACATAAATGGTAATAGGGTAGGGGCTAGTGCCGGCAGTTACGCCGAGGGCATTTTCTACACCGGCCCCCAGCACTATGGCAGGCTCCTCTTCGGTACCTACTTCAAAATTGCCACGAATAATATGTTTCGGCAGGCCGGATGCATTTTCGTATGTACGTTCCACACCTTTCAGCGATACACTGCTTCGGTATTCATCGTTTATTAAAATGGCTTTTTCTTCTACCACGGGTTGTATAAAAGCTATGCCACTTAACTGTTGCAATTGCCTTGCCTGTGCTTCGGTAAAAATGATGGTTTTACCGGCTACGGGCAGCACTTTTATATTGCTGTAAAAATCGTTGTACAGGCTTTTTACCAAACCTTCAAAACCATTAAAAACACTCAGCACTACTATTAAAGCCGCCGTAACCACAGCAATTGCCACCACACTAATCCATGCAATTACATTGATGGCGTTGGTGCTTTTTTTTGCTTTAAAATATCGCCAGGCGAATAGTGAAGTCATTTTTTAATGGATAATGAGACAATTGACAATGGATAATAAATTGCCATATAGGAATGAACTGCTGGAAATTGATTATTCAACCCATTATCAATTATCCATTAAACCATTATCCATTAAGCTTTCTTAATCTTCTCTTCTTCCTTTTTAATCTTATCAAACAGTTCTTCCATTTTAAAAACATACTCAAGTGTGTCGTCTATAAAAAACTCCAGTTGCGGCATAGAGCGGAGTTGGTGCCGTACACGGGTAGTGAGTTCTTTTTTAATTTCCCATGCTTTTTCCTGAATCTTTTTCAGCATGGCTTCATTATCCGCCACCTTAAAAAGGCTCAGGTACACCCTTGCCTGAAAAAGGTCGGGGGTAATGGTAACCTTAGAAATGGAAATCATTCCGCCATCCATAATATTAAGCCCCATCCGTTGAAATATATCGCTGAGTTCGTGGTTTAGTAATCCTGCCACCTGTTTTTGTCTTTTGCTTTCCTGCTGCATGGTTACACATTTTTATTGGGGTCAAAATTAGTTACTTTGCCACCGCTAAAGGCAAAAGGTTTGGGGCGGTGGGTTTAAGGGGTTTAGGAGTTTAGGGTTTAGGGTTTAGGAGTTTAGGGTTTAGGGTTTAGGATTTAGGAGTTTAGGGTTTAGAAGTTTAATATCCACCGTCCGGCTTAGCATTCAGCATTTAAAAAAATACATGGCCTTTATATTTTTAAATATCCAAAGGCCTACAGCAAAATGAAAAATTTATCAAGAATATTTAAATACCTCTTTGTCTATAAAAAGTATTTGGGCTTGTACCTGCTTTTTGTAATCTTATCCATTGTGTTTGGGTTGGTTTCTTTGGGTATGCTTGGGCCGTTTATGCAACTGATTTTTTTACCCAAACAAGCCGACTTGCCCAAGCCGGATCTCAACTTTTCAGCGGACAGCTTATTGGCCAATCTCAATTATTTTCTTAGCCATATCATATCCGATCATGGCCAGATTTATGCCCTCGGCATGATTTGTATTACCATCATCGTTACCATTTTACTAAAAAATCTTTTCATCTATTTATCGTTCAGAATGCTGGCACCTATGCGTAATGGCGTTATGACCAAGCTCCGCAGCGACCTATACCATAAAGTGCTATACCTGCCCATTGGCTATTTTAGTGAGCAAAAAAAAGGCGACCTGATGAGCCGTATGAGCAACGATACCAACGAAATAGAATGGAGTGTGCTGGCCACTTTAGAAGGCTTGGTAAAGGATCCGATTAACATCATTATCCTTTTATTTAGTTTAATTTTCCTCAGCCCCAAATTGTCTTTGTTCCTGCTCATTTTTTTACCTGTAATGGGTTTTATTATTGGCAGGGTAAGCAGAACATTAAAAAAACAAAGTACTAAAGCACAGGAAAAAAATGGCGAAAGCCTGAGTATTCTCGAAGAAACTCTTGGTGGCATCCGCATCATTAAAGCATTTACAGCGGAGCCTTTTATGAGTCAAAAATTTGATGCTAATAATACCGATCTCAACAACATCCGCAACCGGATGAATTTTAGAAAGGACCTGGCAAGCCCATTAAGCGAATTTTTAGGTGTGTTGGTTTTGTGCGGTGTTTTATGGTTTGGCGGTCAGTTGGTTTTAGGTAAAAATGATGGTGGATTGGGAGCGGCTGGCTTTATTACTTACATTGTTTTATTTACCCAAATAATAAACCCGGCCAAAGGCCTTAGCAGTGCTTACTACAATATGCAACGTGGCAGTGCGGCCATCGATCGGATTGAAACCATTTTAAATACCGAAACGGTAGAAGACACTGCAGGCAGTGAAGCCATCCAAAAGTTTGAGGGTAGTATTGAGTTTAAAAATGTGTCGTTTGGTTATCAGGATACAACCATTTTAAAGAACATCAGCCTAACTGTGCCAAAGGGTAAAACGCTGGCATTGGTAGGTAGTAGTGGTGCTGGTAAAAGTACTCTTGCCGATCTGATACCAAGGTTTCACGACGCCGTAAGTGGTGAGATTTTAATTGACGGTAAAAACATAAAAAGCTATAGCCTGCAAAGCCTCAGAAGCCTGATGGGCATTGTAACACAGGAACCGATTCTGTTTAACGATACCATCCGTAACAACATTACATTCGGCAGCAGTAAATCACGGCAGGAAGATATTTTAAATGCAGCCAAAGTGGCCAATGCCTACAATTACATCATGGCTAAAGAATATGGTTTTGATACCAATATTGGCGACCGGGGCGCTAAACTAAGCGGTGGCGAAAGGCAGCGGCTTACCATTGCGAGGGCCGTTTATAAAAATCCACCCATACTTATTTTGGATGAGGCCACTTCCGCCCTGGATACCGAAAGCGAAAAACTGGTGCAGGATGCTATCAATCACCTGATGCAGGATCGTACTTCCATCGTAATAGCCCACCGCCTTAGCACCATCCGAAATGCGGATGAAATTGTGGTATTACAAAAAGGCGA
>JAYUTQ010000194.1:0-1783 GCA_043755055.1 Chitinophagaceae bacterium
TTCCAGCAAAGCATTATACAAATCCGCCATTTGCTTACCGCTGCAGGAAATAATAGAAGATGGCATTAATGGGTTTGTGGCCGAAGAAGGAAATGCAGCATCGCTGGCAGCAGCCATGGTAGCAATTATTAATAAAAAAGCAGCATTTAACAATGCTGCTTTTAGCTGGCAAACCCTGGCCCAATATTCATATCCTGTAATCGGTAAGCAAATGGCGGATTTGTATAATGCTTTGCTGGAAGTAAAGGCTTGAGTGTAATTTTTAGGTAACCTATATACTAACCCAAGGCTTCAGCCTTGGGAAGATGAATATGCTGAGTTTCACTCATTTTACTCCCAAGGCTGATGCCTTGGGTTAGGATATTTTTAATTTGATATACTGACCTAATTATCGAAACTGATATTAAAATTTTTTGCCTGTGTTTTTATTAATGCCTGAATGGTGTTTTCTAAAGTTTGGCCGGTAGCTTTAGCATTTTCGGCCCTTACTTTAGCCACATATCTTTCACGTTCTAATACATAGCCGTTTATTTGTTTTTGTATGGCAGAACGTTCGGCACTTTTTTGCTCTACATACTGCTTAATTTCTTTATTGGATTTGTCTTTTACTTCGGCTGGCAGATAGTTGCGGTCAAGCGTTGTAATAACTGTAGAATCTGCATTGTATGCATCCACCAAATCCCATCCTGTGTTTTTATAAGCACCTTTGTTGGCTTTTACACTTGCTCTTTTTACCCCAACAGAAAAGCTAACTTTTTCATTGGCATCATCCATACTTTTTTGCAAAGCCATTTTACCACTACCTACGGCATTGTAGGTAACATAACTGCCGTTTAGCTTGCTGTTAAGTGCATAAATGATCGAATCCTGGGGCGTTCGGATGTCTTCGCCTTTTTCGTTTTGGTTAATGTTACTAAAAGTGCCGCTGCCACATTCCCCGTTCAGGTTCCAAAATTCTGATATGCCTGTTTGATAATCACCACAATAAATGGTGTTGATGATGACGCCTTTCTGTTTTGCCAATACGCATGCCTCAGTATATGGAATGCTCCCTTGTTTAAAAGATTCGTTTCCGGCTATAAAAATTACTTTGTACAAATTTGGGTTGGCGTCCCAATTCAATTCTTTAAGACTTTGCACCATTACAGCACCGCAGTATTCATCTCCGCCATCGGTATGAAGTTTAAATAATTCGGCCGAGAGTTCATCCAGATCAGTCGTAAAAGGCCGTATTTGCTTAATGAAATTATTTTTCGCATTGGCTGATGGCCTGCCATATTCGTACAATGCAATCTCTATGTTTGGCTTCATTCCCAAACAACTTGCCTTTCCAAGTGTTTCCACCATACTCCATAGCTGGCTTTTTGCCTGCTCTATCAATCCATCCATACTGCCACTAACATCCAGCAAAATAGCCACTTGTATACGTGGGGTATTGGCTACGGGCATGGTTTCTGTTATTTTTTTGGCTGGCGTTTTAGCAAAAATAAAACTGAGTAGCAGCATAGCTACTAATGTAATGGCAATAGATTTCATGATCTGATTATTTTGAGGTTTTAGTAAAAGCCCCAACAAGATGCTGCTACCATCTATACTGCACAAGTTTAAAATGTTAAATAGGCGTTAGCATTATGCATTTTATAAATTTTATCAACACTAAAATTGCTATCGCAATTTGGGGAAAACATTGCCGATTTGTAAATAGCTACAGATGAAGCATTAAAAAAGGCTGTTTCAAACGAATGAAACAGCCTTAAACCTTAAGCCTATACCAGAAAATCTT
>JAYUTQ010000195.1:0-3905 GCA_043755055.1 Chitinophagaceae bacterium
GTTTTGGTTGGGTTTATCTTGGGAAACATAATAGAAAATGTATGATTTCGGATGTAAAATTTATGATGAACTATTTGTGCAATGTAAAAAGCATCATTGATAAAATAGTGTTGAAATCAAAATAATGTTTTATTACCTAGACTTCATTTCTGTGTATTTTTACCAAAACAATTTTATGGGCTTAGTATATGCAGATATTACCCTGATAAATGGCGAAGATTTGATTCTTGCTAAAAGGCATTTTATTGGGGATGAAGAAGTAAAGCAAATGAACCTTAAAATTTTAGTGGATACCGGTGCTTATAATTTATGCATCAATGAGGAAATACAGGAACAACTACAGTTTCCTGTTGTAGAAAAAAGAAAAGCTGAGACGGCAGACGGAAGAATTGGGGAGTGTGACGTAGTAGATAATGTACAGGTTCGTTTTAAAAACAGAGCCACTACATGTAGGGCAATGATTTTGCCGGGCAGCAGCGAACCACTTTTGGGTGCCATTCCTTTAGAGGATATGGATGTTTTGATTCATCCGCAAAGGCAGGAAATGATTGTCAACCCTGACCATCCATATTTCCCTCAAATGAAACTGAAGTAATTACACATAAGCTAACTATTAATGAAGTCAAGTTTCAAAAACCTGACTTCTTTATGGGAGTACCAAAATCACCCAACATAACCCTTCGGTATCGCTTCAATGAGTTGTTTTGTGTAAGCCGATTGTGGCCTGAGATAGACATCTTCTGCCCAACCAATTTCTTCTATCCTTCCTTTTTGCATGACCATTATCCGGTCGCTGATATAATTCACTACGCCAAGATCGTGGCTGATGAAAATGGCGGTAAAGCCCATCTCTTTTTTAAGATCGTTTAACAGGTTTAAAACTTGTGCCTGTACGCTTACATCAAGGGCCGAAACGCTTTCGTCGCATACCACAAATTGTGGGTTCATTACCAAAGCCCTTGCAATTACAATCCGCTGCCGTTGTCCGCCACTAAATTCATGCGGATAGCGGTTATAGTGTTCGGCTTTCAGGTTTACTTTTTCCAGCCATTCTATCACCTTTTCCCGGCGTTGTTTTTCTGTAGTTAAAAGACCATGCACCAGCAAAGGTTCTGCTATGGCCTGCCCTACTGTAATCCGCGGATTCAGCGACCCGTAAGGATCCTGAAATATTATTTGCATATGTTTACGCAGTTCCAACACTTCTTTTTTAGAAAGGCTGGTAATGTTTTTTCCTTCGTAAACAATGTGGCCACTTGTTGCTGGTATCAGTTGCAAAAGCGTTCTTCCGAGTGTGGTTTTACCACAGCCACTTTCGCCTACAAGCCCCAAAGTTTCGCCTTTAAATACTTCAAAACTTACATCGTTTACGGCCTTAAAATAATCGGTTGTTTTTCCTAAAAAATTGGTTTTTGTTGGATACCAAACGTTGAGGTTTTTAACTGTTAAAAGCGTCGACCGTTGACCGACAACCGCTGACCGCTGATTGTTAAAATCTATACCTGTATTTCTATTATTTGACGTTTGTTGTTCTCCTTTTGTCTGTTGACGGTTGTCGGTCGACGGTTGACGGTTGACTGTCGGCTTTTCAACAATACCCCCATCCGCCGCCACTTCCATGAAATCGCTAACCACTGGTAGCCGTTGTCCTTTTGGGTGTAATACAGGGCGGCAGGCCAAAAGGGCTTTTGTGTAGGGATGATTAGGGCGGAGAAAAATATCGGCAGTAGTACCGGTTTCCACAATATTACCTTTATATAAAACCACGATGCGGTCGGCTATTTGCCCCACCACACTCAGGTCGTGGGTAATGAAAATAACGCCGATATTATCTTTTACCTGAAGCTCTTTTATCAGTTGTAAAATGGTATTTTGTACAGTAACATCCAATGCTGTAGTTGGCTCATCGCAGATAAGTAACTGTGGTTTGCAACTCATAGCCATGGCAATCATTACCCGTTGTTTTTGTCCGCCGCTTAACTGATGCGGGTATCGGCTAAACATGGCCTCGGGCAAGGGTAGTTTTACTTTTTCAAAAAGTTCGATTGTTTGCTGTTTAGCTGCTGCTTTAGTTATTTTACGGTGTTGTAAAATGGCTTCCATTACCTGCTGTCCACAGGTCATTACCGGGTTCAGGCTACTCATTGGTTCCTGAAATATCATAGCGATGCGGTTACCTCTTAACGCTTGCAAATCAGGCTCGGAAGTAAGGAGCAAATCATCTGGTTTTTCGCCGTCGGCGGTAAATATAATTTTACCATTGGCATACACAGTACTGTCTTTTGGCAATAGCTGCAAAATGGATAATGAAGTAACCGATTTACCTGAGCCGGATTCTCCCACGACTGCAAGCAGTTCGCCCCTTTTTACTTCGAGGTTCAGGTTCTCAACAGCAGTATTGGTACCGGTTTCGGAGCGAAAGGCGATATCAAGGTTTTGTATGGAAAGGAGTGGAAGCATTAAAACTGCAAATGCCTTACTGTTAATCCTTGATTCATCAATTGCTTCAACGAATCGATACCAATTTTAAGGTGACGTTCTACAAATTCCGTGGTCACTTTGGCATCGCTGGCTTCGGTTTTTACGCCTTCGGGTACCATGGGGCTGTCGCTAACAAGCAGCAATGCACCTGTGGAAATTTTATTGTAAAAACCTACTGTAAAAATGGTAGCCGTTTCCATATCGATGGCGTAGGCACGTACTTTTTGCAGGTATTCTTTAAATGCTTCATCATGCTCCCATACACGGCGGTTGGTGGTGTAGCAAGTGCCTGTCCAGTAATCGCAATTATAATCCCGTATGGTGGTGCTGATGGCTTTTTGCAAGGCAAATGCAGGTAGAGCAGGCACTTCTGCCGGAAAATAATCGTTGCTTGTTCCTTCCCCACGTATGGCGGCAATGGGTAATATTAAATCGCCGATGGTATTGCGTTTTTTGAGTCCGCCACATTTACCCAAAAACAATACGGCTTTGGGGTGGATGGCACTAAGTAAATCCATAACCGTAGCGGCTCCGGGGCTGCCCATACCAAAATTGATAATCGTAATACCGCCAGCAGTAGCACATTGCATCGGCCTGTCGGCACCTATAATTGGTACTTCATTCCACTCTGCAAACATTTTTACATAGTTGCTAAAGTTGGTTAGTAAAATGTACTCACCAAAGTTTTCCAGTTTTTCGCCGGTATATCTCGGCAACCAGTTGTTTACTATTTCTTCTTTTGTTTTCATAATTTTTTGGCATACGGATAATACGAACTGAGCGAATTATACCGGATTTTTTTCTTATTTGATAGCTGATTCTTTTGTCTTTTCCTTTGAACTTTTTTGCCTGACCCTAAACCTTGAATCTTTATTCCATTATCTGTAAATGTAACAAATACTTTTGTGTCATGATACCGGTACATTTTCCCCAACATGATTTTAAGGTTAAGCACCATGATGGCAGGGAACTTGTGTTCGATACGTTTCGCAAACTATGGGTAGTATTAACACCGGAAGAATGGGTGCGGCAAAATTTTTTGCAATGGCTGGTGCAGATTTGCAATTACCCCGCTTCTCTGATAAGTGTAGAAAAAGAAATTATGCTCGGCGATGTTCGGAAACGTTTTGACATAGTTATTTACAACCGCAGCGGTAAACCTTGGCTGCTGGTAGAATGTAAAGCCATGGACATCGCCTTGGATGAAGCCGTATTGCACCAGGTACTTCGGTATAATCAGGCTTTAGAAGTAAGTTATCTGGTAATTACCAATGGCAGTTTTACCAAGGGATTCCAATTGTTGCCGGAGTTTACAGAAGTGGCAGTAATGCCCGATTATTTGTAGTTATTTTTAATGATAATGGTCTATAAAACAAGCCCCACCAATATTGGCAGGGCTTTATCTTAATACTTTTATCTAAGTA
>JAYUTQ010000196.1:0-8977 GCA_043755055.1 Chitinophagaceae bacterium
CTGCTATTTGTGTAGCACTCAGCCCTTTGCTTTGCAGCATTTCCGACAGGTAAATTCTATAGCCGGCCGCATCCAAAACGGGTAAGTTTTTGGGGGCAAAATTGAACCCGGAATAAACCGCAAAGTCAATAGCTGTAGCTTGCTTTTTAGCACGGGCTGTAGTAATAATTATTGCACCATTAGCACCTTTGGTGCCGTACATGGATGAAGCATCTTTTATTACCGTAATATTATCTATATCCTTAGCATCTATCAAAGCCAAAGGATTTGTATAATTATTGGCTATGATGGATTCGCCGTAATCGTTTGCATCAAACAGCATATCATCAACCACCACAAGTGGCTTATTGGTGCCAAAAAGAGAGTTGTAACCACGCAAGTTTAGATTGGCTCCGGCACCGGGTGCACCCGAACGCCTGATGGCATTAAGACCTGCAACCCTACCTTGCAATAATGCATCGGATATTTCGTAAGGCTGTGCCCATGCAGCATCTACATTGTACTGGCTGGCAGCAGCAGTAACGTTACTCTTTAATTTTTTACCAAAAGGCATCGTTAGCTGTTCAGAAAAAGATACCATGCTCTCATCATTGAGTTCCAAATCGATATTGGTACGGCCGTTAAGAGCAATATACCTTGTTTGCGAACCTTCGGAAGTAACCAATACACTCGATTGGTGGTTGGGAACATTTACTGTAAACTTTCCGTTTTCGTCTGTAATGGAGGCTGAATAACCTTCTACCGAAACGCTGGCTCCAACTATGGGCTTACCTGTGGCGGCATCTTTTATAACACCGGTAAGTGGTACACCTTTTTTAATACTGGTCCGGCTTAATTGTATAGTGTCAAGCGGTGCTTTTTGTGCAAAAGCCACGCCTGCATCTGTAGCCAACATTAAAGCTGTGATGCTAATAGAAGCCAGAATATGTTTTTTAATATAGAGCATTGTAACTTAATATAATGTGTACAAAATAAATTTATCACGGATGGGCAAGTAGTGAATAGCAAGTGGGGTAAAACCAGATTAAAGCACTTCGCTTTATTAAGGTACCGGCACCAATCTTATATAATCGCATACCAGTGGATTAGCCGCTGCTGTGGTACTATTAGCCGACACCAGATAAACATCGAGTGATGACTTATAGCGTAACAGGGTTACTTCGCCGAGGTATACTTCGTTGTAATCGTTCAATGCTACTGTGGTGTAAGGAAAGCCGGTAGCATTTGCGGAATCAAGTGCCAAACGCTGCGTATAAGTTGCTGTTTGAAAATCGTTAAGAGCAACCCAGTAGGCCTTGTATTTTGCCGAATAGGCACCATTTACTTTGTAATTAATATTAAACAATGCCACGCCATGGCCGGATACCAACACATCCCTAAAGTCTTTACCTGTGAGTGGGTTAAAACGGTCACGGAAATAAGTATTTCCACGACGGTCTACTCTTGTTCCGAAATAATTTTCTGCCTCTATATAATATGGTTTCAGCTTATTTACTAATGGCGTATTTACCTGGCCTATTATATAAATAACGCCATTACTGGTTTTAATGGTTCGGGTAACAGCCGACTTTAACACCGGAATTCTGGTTTTAAATTTAGATTCCAATGTATCTGTACCAAGGCCGGTAGTAAGGGTAGAATAGGCGCCTTCAATAGTAAGGTCTCTTGCCACATCCCAGCTAGAAAGATTGGTAGTGCTGTCGGCAGACGTGGTAATGTAATAAGGCTTCATCTTATTCACTTCTGCATCCCATGCCGCATCTGCCAATAAAAAAAAGGTAAATTGTTTGCTTTCGTTACGCAAATCCTGTACCCCTGTCCAGTATAAATTACTGCGTACAGAATCCGTACCGGGCTTATAAATAGGTTTGCCTGTTAGTGGATTAACACCAGTTTGTACAGCATTGGTAACATCAAAAACATTACGGTATAGCGATTGAAAATAGGCCTTCTGCTTTGCGGGTATGGCTGTGTTTGTTTCAAATGTTTCCCAAATACTGCTAAGCGCCGGTATCATTTTATCAATTACCTGCAATACGCCGTTTTTTGCCAGTTGGTCGGCTGTGGTTATGTTGGCATCTTCCAGTTTTTTTCCTTCTAAATTATTGTACTTACCATTTACCATGGGTATACGCTGCTGCAATGGAGATGCAGTATAGTACGACTGTGTGGCAATATGATTACCAACGAACATACCAAGCTTTGCGGAGTCACTAATAATGCTGGCATCTAACGTGGCCAAGGCTGCATTTGTAGGAGCAAACACGGTAAACGTTTTAGAGCTTACAATCACTTTATCGTAGCCACTTTTTACAAGCAGTTCTGCAAACTTGCTGAGGTCGCTGTTTTCGCTAACCCTTTGAAAAAGATCCTTTCCCAAAACCGGATCTGTAAGCTCGTTGTGCTTTTCCCATTTGGTACAGGAGCCCAGCAATAATGCTACACTGCAAGCCATCAGCAACAAATAATTAATCTTTCGAAACATTAGCATTCGTATTAATAAACATTCTTAAAAAAAAATCTGACTGCATGTAGTTTTCTTACTTACCACTATATTTTTATAGCAAAGTGTAACAGCAGTTTCTGTGTATTTGCTTACAGGAAAAGTTTGCTGCCATCGGGTTTAAACCTTGGCAAAACCTGCGGATCATCTACCGGAATAAAATGAATCATATCAAGATTATTATTATTCTGTGTTCCGTTGATAGCAAGTATGCGAAGCATATGCCTTTCTGTGGTTTGAATATCTACCGTACCTACCAATCTTGATGCCCACAGGTTACTTACATTTTCGGTATACCGCTTCCAACCAATTGACTCCAATTCACCATCTGTGCCGTTGGGTCTTGTTTCTGTAAAATTGAATGGACGTTGCATGGTTACTCCATCTATAAGCACATTGCACTGCATGTTAGAGCTTGTACTTTGCTTTTGCTGCCTGTAACAAATCCATACTTTGTAGCGGCCTTTAATAATGGTAGGTGTGCGATAATCCACCCAAAATGGGCGGTTAGGTGCACCTAGTGGCAAAATATTTACATCGGCATTACAAGCAAAGTTTGTAATAGAACTTGCTGTGCTAAAACTGTAAGAAAGTGTGGAAGTACCGTTAGCAGCACCCAAAGGCCAAATGATGTCTTTAATTGGCAAATCCACAGCCGTAGCTTTTACAAAATTGTAACTCTGTTTGCGGAAGAATGCTGGAAGTTTTCTTATTTCTGCAAAATCGGATACATCCCAAAAAACGGCTGTTGGCTTACGATATTTTAAGGTAAAATGTGCACTGGCATCGTGTATAACACCATTGTTACTTGCTACGTCGCTGGTGTTGCGTTTAAGGGTTACGCCCGGCTCCAGTATGCCATTAAATACATCGTCGTTAATAAGCACTTGCTGGTTTTCCAGTTTAGAACTTACTACTTCCTGCGGTGCAAGGGTAGTATGAGATGTGGCAATAATAATATCACCCAAAAATTTAATACCATTTAAGATGTGATATGCACAGTATAAATTTAGACTGTCTGTAATAGAGGTAGGATTGCCGGTTTTTGAATACCTGGCTTTTAATTGAGCATAAGTGGTAATTCCGCTATCTGCCAGCGCCTGATTGCTTTCTGCTAAAACCGTTAACCACCTTTTAGATGGGTCTGGATTGTTAGGAATGTTGAGCAAATTAAAATAGCCGGTTTCTTTTAATGCCTGGGTAAAAATGGAATAATTAGGATTGCCTTCCAATGCTTTTGCAAGGGTGAGGCTTGGCGGAATCAATACATTATCAATTACATGTATAATACCATTACCAACCCTTACGTTTGGCTGTATAGCAAAAGCCTGCCTGTTAATAAGGTAGGTTGCTGCTCCGCCTTTTTCTCCTACACTCGTAATCAGGTATTGGCCGTATTGCGTTATTACAGGCAACTTACCATCTGTAAATGCACTTGTAGTAATGGTGTCTTCCAGCAAATGGAAACGAACCATATCTTTTAAAACTGCTACGTCAGCAGTTTCAACAGATGTAGCACCTATTTTAGGCAGGTAAGCCCTAATGCCGCTATTGGTTGGGGCAAAGCAGGTGTAAGCACCGTATGCATTTAGATAAGCTGCAGTTTCTGTACGTTCCAGTATTTGACGGAATAAAGAAAATGAGTCAAGGTTCTTATCGAGGTAGCCTACAATATTTACATCATCGGTTGTAGTTTCTTTTATAACAAGTTTTTTACAACCCGTCATCATCACCAATAAAAGGACTACTGATGTAAAGACCAACAGTAATTTAGAAAGTGATTTTTTCATGACGCAATAATTGATTGATTATTTATAAAATGTGTTCTGAGTTAGCAACTTGTTGGTTTGTATTTCGTACACGTAAATAGGAAAGTAATGGCTGTTTTTATCTCTGTACTTATTTAATGCAGCCTGCTGCCTGTCGCTTGGCACACTGTTGGCTACTACATCGTAAAGTATGGTTGCCCTTTCGTAATTATTCCTTTTAGCATTCCGTAAAACATCGTACCAGCGTTTTCCTTCAAAAGCAAATTCCCTGGCTCTTTCTTCTAATATAAAATCTGCTATAAGATTTTTATCTCCGGGCCCCGGGTTAAGATCGGTGGCTGCCAAAGCTCCGGCACGATTGCGTATCTGGTATATTAATGGCAAGGCATCAGCACCCATTCCCATTTGATTTAAGGCTTCTGCTTTCATTAATAAAATATCGGCATAGCGATACACAAACCAGTGGGTGTAAGATTGATCCTGTGCTTTTATGCTATTGAAATCGGAAGCAATCAATTTCCAGATAGTACCATCTGCTGCTCTTAGTGCTGAGCCTTCGGCACGAATGTCTTTCTTGGTATCATCTACCAGATCTACCGTGTACATTTCATCCAAAACCCTAAATGAAGTTTGCCAGCGGCGAACGCTTGTAGTAAATATTCTGAAAAAAGGATTGAGTTTTTGTACATCAAACTGAAATTCAAAAATGCTTTCGTTAGAGTTACCAACTGCATACAGGTTATTAAACCATGCAGCATCGGCCTGCAGTAAACCAAACTGATTCGAATTGATAATTTTATTACACTCTGCTACACTCTCAGGATATTTTTCCATCCATAAATACACATCGGCCAGTATGGCATTAATGGTGTATTTGGTAATACGCCCTTTATCGGCAGCCTTATTATTGTAGGTAAATACGGCACCTGTTTCTGCCTTTTTAAGGTCGGCTACTATTTGGTTTAATACACTATCCTGCCTTGATTTTGGTATGGCCACAATATCCTGATCGCTGATGGTAGCATTTAGCTTTAGCGGAACATCGCCCCAGCTGCGAACCAGATAAAAATACATTAATGCCCTTATGGCCAATGCTTCGCTTAAAGATACATCTAGCTGGGTTTGTGTAAAAGTTTGGTCTAGCGATAATACACCCGGTGCCAACTCTATTACGGTATTGCAATAGTTTATGGTGCGGTACAAGGCACGCCAATTGGTAAGGTTATTGGTAGGCAACATGTTCACGTTTACCATTTCAAGCTCTTCGGGTGAAATATTTGTTGCGGGTACCACCATGTCTGCCCTTGCTTCGCCCCAAATCCATAAATATTCTGCCAAAGGCCTGTCGGCATTATTGGTGCCGGATGGAGATGCAAGTAATGATGCGTAAATGCCCGTTACTGCTGCTGCCACCTGCTCCTTTGTTTTCCAGAAATCTTCTCTTACTATGCCATTCTGTGGCTTTAATTCCAGCCATTTTTTACAGGAGGTAAATCCTGTTAAAACAAGCAGCAAACAAGTAATTTTTAAAATATTATGCTTCATTGATTCGGATATAAAAATTTACAAAAAACAGATTTAGAAAGATGCCACAAGGCCAATGGTAAACTGTTTGGCCGGAGGTGTTAGTGAGTTATCTACGGCAATACGAAACGGATCTGCACCTCTTGCACTAATCTCCGGATCCTGACCCGTGTACTTGGTAAAGGTTACCAGATTTTCTGCTGTGATATAAGCACTCAGACTTTTCATTTTTATTTTGGTTACAAAACTCTTGTCGAAAGTGTACCGTGCAGTGATGGTACGGAAACGGAGATAAGAAGCATCCTCTACATACCTGTCGCTGCCAAGCCAATTGTATCCGCCGTTTATCAATGCCCGTGGTATGTCGGTTACGTCACCATCTTTGCGCCACCGGCGAAGTACAGCAGTGCTCTGATTATCGAAATTGAACATATTTGTAGTGCTCATTTTAGCACCATTAATTACGTCGTAACCATAGCGGAAGCTAAAAAATGCGGTAAGTCTTAATTTATTTTTCCAGCCTATAGATGGACCAAAACCGCCTGAAATTTTCGGGTTGCTGTTACCGAGGTATACAATGTCTTTGTAGTCAATATTTCCATCGTGGTTAATATCCTCGTACATAGCATCACCCGGCTGAAATGTATAATCGATTGAAGGATAGCCAAACCTCATATAAACAACCTGCCCGTTTGGTCCTGAAATGGGTTTACCATTTTCGCCTATGGCACGGGTTGCTTCTTTATTTGTGTATACGCCTTTGTATTTATATCCATAAAAAGAACCAAACGGATTATCCACCTGTAACAACCTGAGGTACTCACCGTTCAGCGATACGTTTCCTCTTTGCGATGGGTAAAACTCAGAAATTTCACGAATGATATTCTCGTTTTTTGAAAGGTTTAAATCGAAGCCAAATGTCCAGTCTTTGGTTTTATATGGAATCGTATTCAGGTTAATTTCCCAACCCTGATTATCCAATGTTCCCACGTTCATATTAATATTATTATAACCGGAAAATGCAGGAACCTCAAGGCCATCAAACATCAGGTCTTTGGTCCGGTTACGGTACACATCCACATCCAGGCGAACCCTGCCTTTGTACAATGAAAGGTTACCACCCACGTTGGTTCCGATAACGGTTTCCCAACGGAGGTTTTTTAACTCCGGGCTTGCCGGGTAAACGGCACTTTGACCAAGATAACTCCAGTCGTAAGTAGTGTAGGTATTGTAAAAAGAATAATCTCTTCTTGGTGCATTACCTACCTGGCCATAACTAGCCCTAAAACTTAAGTCATCAAGGTGTTTAACTTTTTTGAAAAAATTCTCATCGCTTGCCCTCCAACGAACAGATACCGACGGGAAATAGCCAAACTTGTAATCATTACCAAAACGTGAATTACCATCCACACGTCCTGTTGCATTAATGATGTATTTATCTAAAAAACTATATTGGGCTATAAGTACTGCACCCATATTACGTGACTGTGAAATACCAGAAACCGCTCTTGATTCTGCATTTTGGGTACGGCCCGGTATAGATGCATCGATTAGTAAAGAAGATGCGGTATTGGATACCATGATCTCCTGATTAACAACCTTATAATCGCTGGTTAGTAAATTAAAGAAGCCCTTAAAATTGTGTTTGGTGTTTTTAAATACAGGCGTGTAGGCAAGTGATGATTTTGTGGTTACACTAAAGCCATCAATATCGCCATCGTATGCACGGTTTACCACATTTTCTGTATTGGCCCTACCGGTGGCTATTTGTGGTAAAAAGCTTTTGTTTTTGGTATTGTTTATATCAAACTGTACATCAAAAGAAGCACTCAATATTTTCTTTACAATTTCATAAGTTAATTGAAAGCGTGGTACTATACGGTTACTTTCTATTGTGTAAATGGCTTTATCGGCCATGGCCACCGGGTTATAAATACGGGTATAAGTGCCCTGTACATTAAAAGCCGGAGAAAAATAATTGGGTGATAAGTTGCCAAGTTCATCATACTCAAAAACGCTCATGTTTGGCATTTTAATAAATGCAACACCTCTTACAGCACCATCGTTAGTGCTGGTATAATTACGATTTTGTGTGTAGTTGGTATAGGCAATACTGCTAAAAAACTTGATTTTATCGGATACGATGTAATCAAGGTTAATACGGGTATTGAGCCTGTTTAAATCGGTGCCAATGGTTGTACCTTTTTGATTGGTGTAACCTACTGATGCAAAATATTTTGCCTTTTCGCCACCACCATTCATTGAGATTGCATGGTCGTTTGTAAAACCGGTACGGGTAAGTGCATCTACCCAATTGGTATTGTTGCTATAATTATTATACCAATACGGATCGTTGGGGTCGTAGTTAAACTCCCTGTTGTTTTGTGTATTAAGCGTACTTCCGATACGGTTTATAAAACCTTCCGGTATTAAGGTAGAGTATTGGTTTCCGTTTAATAGTGGTATGGCATTGGGTTGTTTTGCAAACGAACCCTTGTAAGTATATGTAATAATGGGCTTGCCAATAGAACCTCTTTTAGTAGTAATAACCAAAACGCCATTTGCTGCTTTACTACCCCAAACTGCTGTGGCGGCCGCATCTTTTAAAACGGTAATATCTTTAATATCTGCCGGCGAAATATTAAGAAGCTGTGCATAGCCTTGTTCATCTGCTGTACCAAAGTTAAAGTCGCCTGGTATTTCAGTTTCGTATGGCAAACCATCCACCACAATCAGCGGATTACCCCCGTTACTAATAGAAGATGTACCACGGATTCTGATACTCATTGCAGCACCGGGGTCCCCGCTGCTTGCTACAATATCCACACCCGCAAGGCGGCCCTGCAATGCCTGATCGATAGACGTGGCCTGCATTTCTTCCATATCTTTTGCACTGATTTTGGCGGTGGCAGTAGTGAGTTCCCTTTCAGAAATACTGGTAAGACCATTATCTGATTTCTTTGCCACTACAATCGTTACACCTTCAAGTTCCGACTTATCGTCTTCTATTTGAAAATTAATAACTGCACGGCCGTTAATAGCCTGCACTATGGTTTTGTGGCCAATGTAGGATACAGACAATTTGTTTTTTGGATTAGATAATCTGATAACATAATTACCCTCAATATCGGTAGAGGCGCCTTTAATAATACGTCCGTCTGCATCTATTTCAGAAACTGAA
>JAYUTQ010000197.1:0-1773 GCA_043755055.1 Chitinophagaceae bacterium
TCCGTTTTAAATTATGTGTCTTGATAAAGAATCGATAATGTGAAATAGCTCAACTATTTAATACCATGCATCAACTTTCTTAACCTGAAAGATGTAAAAGCAGGCTTTGGCATGACGGAAGCCGAAAGTGCGGATCTATACGGCACATTTATAGCACTCGTTTTCTTTACGCCTTTCCTTGGTGGCTTGCTGGCCGACAGGTATCTGGGCTATCGTAAATCCATCATCATCGGGGGCATCCTGATGGGCATTGGTTACTGCCTGATGAGCGTCCACAACCTGAGTATGCTCTACGTTTCAATGGTGCTGGTAATTGTGGGTAATGGTTTTTTTAAACCCAATATTTCTACGCTGCTGGGCAATGTTTATTCTACCCCACAATATGTAGAGCGTAAAGACGAAGGCTACAATATTTTTTACATGGGCATTAATATCGGGGCGTTTATCTGTAACTTTTTTGGTGCCGTACTCTACAATACGCTTGGTTGGGGTTATGCATTTATAGCAGCCGGTATTGGTATGTTTATCGGCGTTATTATTTTCTTAATTGGCACTAAGCACTATATAGCAGCCGATGTAAAAAAAGGTACGCAACCGGGAGATATGAGTATGGCTAAAATTACTTTACTCATCATACTTCCGTCTGTTGTAGCCGGTATTATGGGCTGGATTATTCCGGGCAATTTCTTCGGTTCCGATTCTACAGATGCTTTCATATTTGCATGTATTCCGGTTATCTATTTTTACTCCACTTTGTATGCTAAAGCAGCTGCTTCCGAAAAGCGGCCAATAGCTGCATTGCTGGCCATATTTGCCGTAGTTATTTTATTCTGGGCCGTGTTTAAGCAAAACGGCTCTGCACTTACTACCTGGGCCGACCGTTATACCGACAGATCTGTTACCGGCGTAGCCGAAACGGTTTTTGAAAAAGTAAAACTGGCACAAACACTTACCTACAAAAAAGATTCCGTAGGCTTGTACGATGAACAATTCAGGCTACAGAAAAAAGACGGCAAGGCGGTAATGGTGTACGATTACCCATTGTATTTCCGCAACGAAACCGAATTAAAAATGCAAACAGAAGGCGGCACTGTTAATGTTTGGAATACCAACCTGAGCCAGAGTATTAACCCCGGCTGGGTTGTGGTGCTTACACCTTTGGTAGTTGCCTTTTTTGCTTTTCTAAGAAGGCGAAATAAAGAGCCATCTACCACAACTAAAATAGCCTGGGGTTTATTAATCTCCGGATTATCGGTATTAATAATGGTAGCGGCAGTTAAAGTAAACAGCAACGGGGCCGAAAAAGCCAGTATCTGGTGGCTTATAGGTAGCTATGGCGTGGTTACAATTGGCGAGTTATTCCTCAGTCCAATGGGCCTATCGCTGGTTAGCAAACTTAGCCCGGTTCGCATTACTTCGCTAATGATGGGCGGCTGGTTTTTATCTACTTCAATCGGCAATAAATTGAGCGGTGTATTGGCAAGTTTGTGGGATAAATACGAGGATAAGTCCAACTATTTTTGGGTGAACTTTAGCCTGCTAATAGCAGCTGCCATTATGTGCTTTGCCATGCTTAAATGGCTCAATAAAATAATGCAGGAAAAAGGACTTCGATAATTTGATTACACTATTTTCTTGCTAAAATTTCTTGTTAAAGGCTAGTAAAACCAGAATATCATTTTTAAAATATTTTACACCGTCTTTTAAATGGTTTTTAAAACTAAAAACCGGCTGCATTGTTCTTACCTATAATACACCTTCTATATTTGCTAC
>JAYUTQ010000198.1:0-3897 GCA_043755055.1 Chitinophagaceae bacterium
AATTGCCATTGTTCCTTCTTTTCCTAAAAAGTGAAAACCGTGCAATAAAAACGCAAAATCAGCAGCCGTTTAGTTTGCGTTGGGAACCTAACGAAGCAATGGGCGAAGACTTTCGTTTCAAAAGTTATGGTTTAGCCCCAAAATCAGCAGCCGATTTTGCTTTCTTATTGCACGGTTTTCATTTCTTAGGCAAAGAAGGAACAATGGCCATCATATTGCCCCACGGTGTTTTATTCCGTGGTGGTGCAGAAGAACGAATCAGGACAAAATTGTTGAAAGACAATCACATTGATACCGTTATTGGGCTGCCCTCTAATCTTTTCTATTCAACTGGAATTCCCGTTTGTATTTTGGTGTTGAAAAAATGCAAAAAACATGATGATGTTTTGTTTATAAATGCTAGTGAACATTATGAAAAGGGCAAACGACAAAACACCCTTAGAGAAGGCGAAAATGGAGAACCGAATGACATTCAAAAAATTGTGGATACCTACAAATACCGTCCGGAAAGTATTGAACGCTATGCCCGTAGGGTTTCAATGGATGAAATTGAAAAGCACGGCTACAACCTGAATATTTCAAGGTATGTAAGTACTTCCATAGACGAAATTCAAATCGATTTGGGGGAAGTACAAAAAAAATTGACCTCAATTAATGAAAATATAAAAATCAATACGGACAAGCATAACGAGTTTTTGAAAGAACTGGGGTTATCTACTATTTAATAAATTAGTAAGACAGGCTCCGCACTCCGCACTGGTTCGTGGGACACGAACCGGAACTGTAATGCTGAACCTAAGCATGGTTAGTAGCAACCTATACCGACCTGAATATGCAGGTTCGTGGGACACGAACCTGTGCAAAGGACAAATGTTAGATACAAAAAAGGGTGCGTCATCATAAAATATTGATGACTAACCCTTTTTCAATTTGATTGATAACTTCCTTACTAAAGCTCTTTCAACAACGCCGCAACAGCGGCTTCCAGTTGCTGATCCTTTCCCTTATTTACCTGAGTGTATTCGTTCATCAGTTTAATGTCGGGTTCGGTTTGGTAGTTTTCCAGGTATTTGCCATCCATCATACGGGCACCCATTGGCGGTACGCCCCAGCGGGTTTGGCCGTCCTGCAATTGCTCCCAGCCGGCAAAGGTGCAGGTGCCGGGTACGGGCATACCTACCAGCTTACCCAGCTTCAGGTATTGGTAGGCAAATGCGTAGCAATGTCCGTCGCTGTAGTTGGCTTCGTTGGCCAGGCTAATGCTTGGCTTATTCCAGCGGAAGGTGGGTTCGTAATTCGCTACTTCACGGTCGTTGCTATATTCTATAAACCGCTTGCCGCTAAGCCACATGGCAAGGTCGGCCACAAGGTCGCCGCCGCCATTGTTGCGGGTATCTACCACCAAGGCTTTACGGCCTGCGTATTTGCCCATCGCTTCTTCCAAAGCCGTACGGTAAGCCCCATCGTTCATACCGGGAATATGGATATAGCCCAACTTTCCATTGCTCAGTTTGTTCACTTCGTCGGCATTGCGTTTTACCCAACGTTTGTACAACAGCTGGCTCTCTTCACCCAATGGTATGGGCTTAATTACCAGTTCTCTTGTCTTTCCGTTTTCGTTGATGGTAAGCAGTACATTTTTACCGGCCTTGCGGTTGAGGTATTGTGGAAGGTCTTTATCGGCCGTAATGGTTTCGCCATCTATGGCTTCTATAATGGTGCCCGGTGTAATATTGAAACCAGCTTTATCCAACGGTCCGCCGGCTATTACTTCGTCTATTTTAACGCCATTATTTTTAAAATTATAATCGGGGAAAATGCCTAGCGAAGCTGTAGCATCCGCATTGGCACCACTACTATTATAACTTGCTCCGCAATGGCTGATATTCAGTTCTCCCAACAGTTCACTCAGCAGTTCGCTAAACTCGTAAGCATTACCAATATGCGGTAAAAATTTCCGGTAATCCTTACCCATCTGCTGCCAGTTAATACCGTGGAAACCTTGTTTGTAAAAAATGTCGCTTGTACGCCGAACCACATGGTCGAACATAATTTGGCGTTCGGCAGCTACATCCAAGAGCATATCGCCGCTAATGCTTATACGGTCTGTTTTACCCGTGGCCGCATCTACTTTGGCTATGCCGCCATCAGTTTGTAAAAAGATCTTTTTACCATCCTTATCCCACTGCATATTGCTGGCACTCATGGCACCTAATGGCGCCAATATTTTAGTTTCCTTGGTACGCAGGTTTGTTGTCCACAGGTTGACGCCTTTTTCAAAACGGGCCAGGTAATAAATGTTTTCTCCATCCTTATCTACCAGTGCATCGTTGAGGCTGCTGCTGTGTATGGTTAGGCGGGCCTTGCGTGTTTCCAATGAAGCCCAGTCTATAACAACACTATCTTTTTTTACAGTTGCCTTCTTAGTAGTATCGGCCTTATCTGCTTTCTCTTTAACTTCTTTCATCAATGAGGCTTCGTCTTTATTCAGCCTGTAACTATCCCATGCATCCTGGGTAAAAAAGAGGCCGTAGGCATCGGTTTGGCTGTTGCCGCTATTGGCCTTGCTCGACAGTCCATCCCGGTCGCTGAACCATAGCATCATTTTGCCACCCATCATCCAGTGTGGATTGGCATCGCCAAAACCATTTTGGGTAATATTAGTTAGTTTGGTTTTGCCATCGGCACTTAGAATGCCTATTTCGCCATTGCCAATGCCCTGCTCTGCAAAACTTACGAGCAGCCATTTACTATCTGGGCTCCAGCTTGCATCGTGGCCGCCATCGCCCCAGCTAAGCCACTCTTTCTGGTTAATAACAGTGCGGCTTTGGCTAGTAGCCAGATTGAAAATTTTTAGGGTATTGAAGTTTTCTACATACGCCAGTTCTTTGCCGTTGGGGCTTAATTCAGGGCTTTGTACACTTTTATCGGCGGTAATTAAAAGTGTTTCTTTAATTAGGGTGCCGGCAAAAAAATACGGCTCTTCCTTGCGGCTGATTTCACTTTTGTAAATGCTCCATTTTCCGTTCCGTTCACTGGCATACGCTATCATTCGGCCATCGCTATGCCAGGTAATATCTGATTCAGCTTCGGGTGTTTTGGTTATTTGTTTGGTACCGCTGCCATCGGCATTGCTCACAAAAACATCGCCACGGTACACGAAGGCCACTTCTTTACCATTGGGTGATAATTTCATATTACCAACACCGGTGGTTACAGGCATATTTTTTTCGTTTGTACTGCGGGCATCTGCATTAATAATTACCTGTAGCTTTTTGCTTTGGCCATTTGCATAGGTGTACAAATCACCATCGTAACCAAAGCAAAGCGTTCCGCTTTTTGCAGCACTTAAAAATCGTACGGGATGGGTTTTAAAATTGGTTACGGCTTCGTTGCCGCTTCCATCGACATTCATTTTATATACATTAAAACTACCACCGGCTTCGCTCAGGTAAAAGATGGTTTTATCGTTATCTGTCAAAACAGGGTTGCGGTCTTCGCCTGCAAAACTGGTGAGTTTTTTATGCGTACCTGCTACTGCATCGTACACCCATATATCCCGGGTAATAGCGCTTGTATGGTGTTTGCGCCAAATGTTTTCGCCACCTTTTTTATCCTGGTAAAATATCCTTTTGCCATCGGCACTCATTTTTACTTCTTCGGCAGGTGTAGTAAATACCTGGCTAATGCGGCCGCCATTTACAGATACGCTGTACAATTCAGGCATGCTGCCTGTGGGGAATTGCCTGTTGGCGGCAGCATCCAAACGGGCTGCACCAAATAATACCGTTTTGCCATCGGGTGAAAAACTAAAGGGCATTTCGCCGCCGCTGTAATAGGTAAGCCGTTTGGCTTCGCCACCTGTGGCAGGCATTACATACACATCAAAATTGCCAT
>JAYUTQ010000199.1:0-3896 GCA_043755055.1 Chitinophagaceae bacterium
TGATTTTTATAAATTCTCTTCACTTGTATCACCCAATCAAAATAAATCTAAACTATTTCAAACCTTGCTTACTTACAACAGGCAATTGAATGAGCAGACAGATATTACGATAGGCGGTCAGTTTTTACAAAAGAAAATTACCAGCAACGACAGGGGAAACCATCAGGTAAACCAAACGGCAGGCTTTGTGATACTCAACCAAAAAATAGGAAAATTTATAAACATAAGCCCGGCCATACGTTACGATTACAGTACTGCCGCCGGTGCAGAACTTGTGCCACAGTTGAATGTTTCTTTTAAGCAAAACAGTTTTCAAATTCGTGGCAGCGCCGGCAAAACCACCCGTGATGCTGACTTTACAGAACGCTACAATAATTATGGAAGGGCATTGGTAATAAGTGGCAGCATAGGCAATCCGGACCTCAAATCGGAAACCTCTTTCAGCTACGAGTTTGGTGCAGATTATTTTTTAAAAAATAACTTTAAGATTTCTACCACCTTGTTTCAACGGAGGCAAAAAGAGTTAATAGATTTTGTACCTACCCCTTATGCAGATATGCCGAGAAAAGAAAATTTGATACCTACAGGTGCGTATGCTTTAGCCAAAAATATTGCGAGTGTAAACACAACAGGTTTTGAAACCGATGTACAGTTTAGTAAAGAATGGAATAACCATAATTTCAGCACTAATATTGGTGTGCTTTGGCTCAAAAGCCGCAGCAGCAGTGCAACACCGTCTTTTTACATTTCGTCTCATGCTACTTTTCTTACTAATATTTCTGTGCAGTATCGTTATAGGGCTTTCACTATTTCCTGCAATGGTATTTATAAAGAACGGCTGCCAAGAATAGCTCCGGCTATTAATGCTGAAGTGTCTAAAAGTTATTTTTTAATGAATATGAAACTGGCTGCAGCCTTACTAAAAAATAAGCTGAGCATTTTTACACAGGCAGATAATTTATTTAACATTACTTACAGCGATTTGCTAGGCACATCTATGCCGGCAAGATGGCTAATGGGCGGGATACAAATAAGATTGTAAATATTTGCAGGCTGTTTTATTAGTAATTTTTTAAGCGGTTTATCATAAAAGATAACCGCTTTTTTCGTAATTCCCATTTTGTAATTAAAAGCATTTAACGCAAAAGCATTCAACATTTTCTATGGTCTCTTTATAAAATCTGTATGTACCCGAATTGAGGAAATATATACACATGTTATTTACTGTACATCATTTGTACCTGCCATTTACAATCTGCAACAATTTGGCATCAAATTAATGATATAGCGGCATAACATCTTAACGATACCCAAAATGATAAAGCTCACATCAACACATAACGATACCCACATCCCCCGTTACTCTTACCAAAAGGAAAACAGTAATTGTATAAACAAAACAAATTGTTCACCAATAGATAAAACTAATGGCCATAAAATTTTCGATGATCTGGAAGCAAGAAAGGTTCAAAAACAAACCAAGGTAAAAAGGTTCGATTAGCAATCGTACCCATAATCAGCATCAGATAAAATAAAGTTTAGCGTATTGCTAATAACTCTTTAAAAGCACATATTGGCAGTTTATTTAAAAAATATATTCAACGACGCCGGAACCACGACGCTTTTCGCCACCCGATTTTTCAAGGAACTATTTACGCCTCCTTTCGAGATGAGGGAGTTTATAAAACAGTGCTATTTTATTGGTGTAAAATCTTTACCACTGGTAGGTATTACCGGCTTCATAATGGGTATTGTATTAACCATTCAGTCCCGTCCTACGCTGGCAGAATTTGGTGCAGAATCATGGTTGCCGGGTATGGTGGCACTTTCATTAATACGTGAGATAGCCCCAGTTATAACAGCTTTAATTTGTGCCGGTAAAATATCTTCCGGTATTGGTGCAGAACTGGGCTCAATGAAGGTTACCGAACAAATAGACGCCATGGAAGTTTCAGGTATTAATCCATATAAATACCTGGTGGTAACCAGAATTCTGGCTACCACACTAATGGTGCCGATATTGGTAATTTTTGCCGATGCCATTGGCATTTTAGGTGGGCTCGTAGGTATTAATATTCATACTGATGTTTCGTTCTTCAGGTATTTTGCTCAGGTATTGGAATCGATAGCGTTTTCCGATATTTTTCCTGCTACCATTAAGACATTTTTCTTTGGCTTTTTTATAGGCATGATAGGATGCTATAAAGGATATACAGCAGCCAATGGTACAGAAAGTGTGGGAAAGGCAGCTAATTCGGCAGTTGTTGCTGCATCACTTACCATTTTTATAATAGATGCATTGGCAGTGCAGATAACGGACCTTTTTCTATAATGACAGAAGCTCAAGAAGATATTAAAAATTCGGATCCTAATACAGATAATACTACCGTACCTGTAATAGCTATTCAAGGATTGTACAAATCGTTTGGTGAAGATAACCATATTCTTAAAGGAGTAGACCTTGTGGTAAATAAAAGCGAAAACCTGGTAGTATTAGGCAAATCAGGTTCAGGAAAATCTATTACTATTAAGTGCATAGTTGGGCTTGTAAAAGCAGATAAAGGTGAGATTAAAGTATTTGATACAGATATAACAACACTTGATGCTAAAGCATTAAATGATGTGAGAATTCGGATTGGTTTCCTGTTTCAAAATGCAGCGTTATACGATTCAATGACGGTAAGAGAAAATCTTGCATTCCCCTTAAAACGCCATCAAAAAAAACTTACAGCCGATGAAATTGACAAGGAGATACAAGATACACTTGAAAGTGTGGGACTTATTGAAGCCATAGATAAAATGCCATCGGAATTGTCGGGCGGTATGCGTAAACGGATTGGTCTGGCAAGGACTCTGATTTTAAAGCCGGAAATTATATTATATGACGAACCTACCACAGGTTTGGATACCATCACATCAAGAGAAATAAGCGAACTGATATTGGCGATTCAGAAAAAAAATAAAACTACCTCCATTATTATAACCCACGATATGGCCTGTGCTAAACTTACCGGAGACAGACTTGCTATATTAAAAGATGGTGTGATACACGCAACTGGTTCTTATGAGGAATTGGAAAAAAGTGAAGACGAATGGGTGCGTTCATTTTTCATTTAACGCTCAACAAAAATTTTAAAATTATGAATAAGGAATCAGGATTTAAATGGAAACTGGGCATGTTTGTAACAATCGGATTGCTTCTGTTTATTGTTACCATTTATTTTATTGGCAAACAGAAAAACCTGTTTGGTGATACATTTATTTTAAAGTCGGAATTTAAAAATGTAAGTGGTTTAAAAGTGGGCAACAACGTTCGCTTTTCCGGCATTAATGTAGGCACGGTAGATGAGATACAGTTAATTACCGACACTTCAGTGCTTGTACTGTTAGTTATAAAAGAAGAGGTACAGAAATACATAAAAAAGGATGCTATAGCAAGTATAGGCTCGGATGGGTTAATGGGGGATAAAGTGCTTACACTTTCTCCGGGATCGAGTAATAAAGGCCCTGTTGTAGACAATGACATGATTTCATCCAAAAATGCGATTGAAATGGAAGAAATGATGAGTGGCGTAAAAGTTTCTATTGACAATGCAGGCATTATTACCAAAGAACTTGCTGAATTTACTGCTAAAATTAATAATGGAAATGGAGCATTAAATAAACTAATTAGTGATGAAGAATTTTCCAATAGTTTAAAAGGAACCCTTCTAAACCTGCAAAAAAGTTCTAATGAATTTGCAAAGTTTACAGCCAGTATGAACAATGGTAAAGGGGCTTTATCGAAAATGGTAAGCGATGAAAAATTTGGCAATTCCCTTGACTCTACCATGGCCAATATACAAGGTGCCACAAAGGGATTGAATGAAAATATGGAAGCTGCAAAAAACAACTTT
>JAYUTQ010000200.1:0-1770 GCA_043755055.1 Chitinophagaceae bacterium
ATAACATACCTGGAAATACACTGGTAAACAAAGGCCATCCCCAGGTAATTGAAATATGGAACAATGTATTTATGCAGTTTAACCGCCTGAAAGATGGCAGCCTGCAAACCCTGCCTGCCCAACATGTTGACACAGGTATGGGTTTCGAAAGATTGGTACGGGTAATACAGGGCAAAACCAGCAATTACGATACCGATGTTTTTACCGGCACCATTGCCGAAGTGGAAAAGCTCAGCGGCAAAACCTACGATTACAGCGACACCAAACAGGCTGTGGCTTTCCGTGTTATTGCCGATCATATCCGTGCTATTTGTTTTTGTATTGCCGATGGGCAATTGCCATCTAACACAGGTGCTGGTTATGTAATCCGCCGCATTCTTCGCAGGGCGGTGCGGTACGCATATTCTTATTTAGATGTAAAAGAGCCGATGCTTTGCAAATTAGTTGCGGTATTGGCAAAGCAGTTTGAGCATGTGTTTCCTGAGTTATTTGCCCAAACAGATTTTGTAAGTAAAGTGGTGATGGAGGAGGAAAATGGATTTTTGAGAACACTGGAAGGTGGCCTCAAACGGATGGACGAACTGATGAAACAAAGCGACAAAATTATCAATGGAGATAAGGCTTTTGAGCTCTTCGACACCTACGGTTTTCCCATTGACCTGACTACTTTAATAGCATCAGAAAATAATTTAACCATAGATGAAGAGGGGTTTAAAGCCGCCCTTTTACAACAAAAAAACCGCAGCCGCGCCGCCGGAGCGGTTGATGCAGAAGATTGGGTAATCCTTGAGGAAAAGTCTTATTACATGGTAATGAAGTACATAAGCGATAACCCTGATCTTAAGACTAAATCAAAAGTTTCGAAGTATAGAAAAATAAAATCTAAAGGAAAGGAAGTATACCAGATTATACTCGACAAAACACCTTTCTATGGTGAAAGCGGTGGCCAGGTTGGAGACACTGGAACTTTAGATTTTGACGGAGAAATTATTGATGTAATTGACGCAAAAATTGAGAACGGATTAGTTTTTCATTACACTGAAAAAATTACGGAAAGGATTGGCTTACCGTTAATAGCCAGTGTAAATTTGGAAAAGAGACATCTAATTTCATTGAGCCACAGTGCTACCCACCTGTTACATGCGGCGCTTCGCAGTGTGCTTGGTACACATGTAGCCCAAAAAGGAAGTTTGGTTAATGCAGATCAACTCCGTTTTGATTTCAGCCATTTTGCCAAAGTAACCGACGAGGAAATTACAGCCATTGAAAAGATTGTTAACGAAAAAATAAGGCAGAACATTCCTGTAATCATTAACGAATTACCAAAGGAAGAAGCCCTGAAACTGGGTGCCATGGCCCTGTTTGGCGAAAAGTATGGGGATGTGGTAAGAGTGGTAGTTATCGATCCAAACTATAGCGTAGAGCTATGCGGCGGCACCCATGTAGGCTCCACCGGCGAATTGGGTTTGTTTAAAATAAAACATGAAACGGCAGTGGCAGCCGGTGTTCGCCGTATCGAAGCCGTAAGTGGAAACGCTGCAGAAACCTATGTGAATGCGCAGCTACACGAATTACATACCGCAAAACTGCTGCTGAAAAACCCGAAAGAATTTGCAAGAAGCATAGAACAACTACAGCAGGAAAACAGCGATCTTAAAAAACAATTTGAACGGCTCGAAGCCCGTCAACTTATCGGCATTCGCAACGAATTAATTGGTAAAACGGTACTGCTAAATGGCACAGCTTTTATCGGCGACATTATAGAAGTAA
>JAYUTQ010000201.1:0-3889 GCA_043755055.1 Chitinophagaceae bacterium
AATTTAAAATTACCCTACCAATATCCTGCGGAATGATATTGATGTTACCAATGCTCTCATCAAAATCTGTTTTCATCGTTGCATTAAAGAAGACCTTACTTCTTCAGTTAGAAAATAATGCCAGTTATGTGCCTACCATTACTGTAAGTTCTAAAAGACTGAGCGGTATTGTAGAAATAATGGTTGCAGATAATGGTAATGGTATTCCTCAGAAGATACTTAATAAGATTTTTCAGCCTTTCTTTACCACCAAGCCTACCGGAAAGGGAACCGGCCTGGGATTAAGCATGAGTTACGACATAGTTACCAAGGGCCATGGTGGCACATTAAAAGTAGAAACGATACAGGGCGAAGGCCTGCCTGCCGGCGAGGCAGGCTCAACATTTACTATATCACTACCCATTTAAATCAAGCCAAATGAAAATACTTGTAGTAGACGACGAACAGGATGTACAGGCATTATTCGAACAGCGTTTTAGAAAAGAAATCAAAGCGGATGAAATGCAATTCGTATTCGCATTTTCCGGAGAGGAGGCGCTGGCTTACCTTAATAAACATGAACATGAGGCAGTACTGATACTGTCCGACATCAATATGCCCGGGATGAGTGGGCTGGATCTGCTAGAGCAAATAAAAAAGAAATACCATAAACCACCACCAATGGTAATGATGATTACCGCATACGGCGATGCCGAAAATTTCAATATGGCCAAGCAACTGGGTGCCGATGATTTTTTAACCAAACCCGTGGACTTTACCTCTTTGAAGGAAAAACTTAAAACCATACTGTAATGGCAAAAATTTTAGTGGCCGATGATGAAGCAGACCTGGAAATGCTGATTAAACAAAAGTTCAGACAAAAGATTCGTGAACAGCAATACGAATTTGTTTTTGCCATTAACGGCAACGATGCGTTGGAAAAAATAAAGCAGCATCCGGATATTGACATCGTACTGAGCGATATCAATATGCCCGAAATGGATGGTCTTACCTTGTTAACAAGGCTGGGGGAATCATGCCCTTTAATAAAATCGGTGATTGTATCGGCCTATGGCGATATGGACAATATTCGCACAGCTATGAACCGTGGTGCTTTCGATTTCATTACCAAGCCTATCAATTTTGAAGACCTTTCGCTTACGATAGAGAAAACAATTTTTCATGTGCTGCAATTAAAGGCCACACTCAAAGCCATTAAAGAAAACAATATTTTAAAAATGTATGTGGATGAAGCCGTGCTGAATTTTATGGGCGGCCGGGAGTTTGAATCTTCACTGATGGCCAATGAGACCGTAGAAGCCTCCGTAGTATTCATAGACATTTGCGGTTTTACCGCCATTAGCGAAAACGAAATGCCTGACACTGTTGTGAAATTACTGAACAGTTATTTTGATGTAATGGTGAAGGAGATTCTTGCGCAGGGTGGCTACATTGACAAGTTTATTGGCGATGCGGTAATGGCAGTATTTCGTGGAGATTACCACCTGGACAGGGCTATTGATGCAAGCCTTGCGGTGCGGTCGCAGGTAGCAATGTTACCAGCATCTGTCTCCGCCATTTCCTTCTCCCCAAAAGTATCCATTGGCATCAATAGTGGCGAAATGATTTCGGGCAATATCGGTTCGGCCAATTTAAAAAGACTGGACTACACAGTAATTGGCGACACAGTAAATATTGCACAACGGCTACAGGCCATCGCAAAACAAAGCCAGATCATAATTAATGAGACGGCTTATCAAAAGGTAAAAGAATCTTTCAACTGCCAAAAGGTGGGCGAAGTAAATCTAAAGAACAAAGCCAACGCCATGAATGTGTACGAGGTAATGGATTAGGCGGCATCCTTTTAGTTGCGATGGCGGCTGTGTTTTTATACATAATCTATAGAGCTGTGTGCTATAATTCGTCGGAACCAGGCACCTAATTCTCTTTGCTGTTTATACTGTTGCAGGTTGGTAAACACTTTTATAAAACCCTCCTGCAGCACATCTTCGGCATCGGCGAGGACGCTGGCGGAGGTGGCGCCAGTATTGGTCGGGAGGCCGGCGCCAGCTGCGTTTGTAACAAAAAAGAGTTTGTTTTTTAATGCCCGGCAATCGTTTCCATCATCCTCCTTTGCCCCCTTCAACACCACTCCTCTCATTCCAATATTCCAGACAAAAACAATATTCTTTAAATACACAATCCGGTGCGTAACCGGTGCAGAAATCAAAGCCCACAAATCCCGATGCCGGTATTAACGAAGAGCAATAGGCCAACCCCCCATCCGGAACGAATGCCGCTTTGTGTTTAGCAAACAAGCAACAAACCCTTGCCGGATACCTGCGGCAAAAAGCCACGTCAGGATAGCATCCCTACATTATATTCGCCGCCCACAATCATCTCATGACGCATTTTCAATCCATCAAAGAAATCATCAACACACTGGCATGGGCCAAAGAGTTGCTGGTGGAAATGTTCGAAAAACGCAAGTCGTTTTTGTATAAATACGAGCATGCCATGGAGTTGCTGGAGGAGGACCGTATCGAAACCCTTATCAACAAGGGCATGCTGCGCCGCAACGGCCCGTACCTTGAAATGGACGAACAGTTCCAGACTTTTTTTGAACAGGTGCTGGAGGTAAACGAAGAAATAAACACCTCTTACATTAATGAAAACATACAGCAGGTAAAGCAGCAAATTAATTTTTACCTTCAGGAAAGTAACGAGAACCGCAAATACGCCTACCTGAAACAGGTAAAAACAGCCCTGCGAAAAATTGGTCGCATTACGCTCCGCAACATAATAGACCTCAACCGCAACATAGAAAATGCTTTTAAAACCGAGCCCAATTATGCTATTAAAATAGCTCGTTTAGAAAGCTTTGATGAAAAACGCCGGGCCATTTATGGCCTGATAGAAACAACCGACCGCCTGGTAACCGAAGAGGAACAAACCTTCTTTATTTCGGCTTTGGACGATGAACTGAAACAGGTGGTTACGCTGCTGCGCAGGCAAATGACCGAAAGCCGCCACAACCTGATTGAAACACAAAAGCAAATCATCGAATACCTGAATCAGGTAAAACATCAGAGCAGGATTATAGAAAAAATAAAGCAGGTAAAACACCTGAAAGATCAGTTTGAGCTAAAGGCACAAACCAATCTGGTTAAAATGCTGCAACAGAATAATGCGGTAATTTTTGAGCCACGGCCGTCGTACGCACTCAAGTTGTCGCTGGATCATTTACAAACGGATGATGGCCGCCAATTGGTGGAGAAAATAGCAACAAAAAACAAGTTGCAAAAAAGAGCCGGATTGCCAGTGGCCGAAAGCATCAGCCATAATTATTTACAAACCGAAACAGAAGAAGAGGTGTTTATAAATCTGGAAGAAATACGGAATGGGTTTAAAGCATCGGGCAAACATCTATACCAGTTTATTATGGGCTACCGCTACCCACGTGAAGTGCCTTACGAAGAAAAGATGACGATTTTTTGCCAGATGGTTTCTATTTACGAGAATGAGTTTACGGTAAGTGAAAAGTACATGCAGGATGAACAGGTGGAATATGCTGTAGTAACATCGTGATGTAGGATGTATAATTTCTGATGTGTGATTTTTGTGATGATGAAAATCGTTGGTTGTGGAATGTAGCGAGGCCATGCTGACGTCTGACTATAACCGATAAAACTGTTACAGAAAACGACGACTTTTCAAATGGTTTCATAGTAGCAATCAGATGAATGGAGTCCCGTAATGCTACGGGATTTACAACTTTCGCCAACGTCGTTAAATAGTAGCACAAATATTTGGCTAAAAAAATATAATAAAGTTGTCAGCCTGAGCTTGTCGAAGGCCGTCCACGTTGGTCTTCAATGTCAATCTGCAAGAAGGCCTTCGACAAGCTCAG
>JAYUTQ010000202.1:0-3889 GCA_043755055.1 Chitinophagaceae bacterium
CTGGGTTTTGTAGATGGAAGTACCATAATTCCTATATACAATGCAGGATAAGACAAACACCTTTTTCAAGCTTTAGCGTATTGGCCCCAGCCTTAAAACTATAAGCATGAACATTTACCGGTGGCATACCATCTATGACAACGGCATTAGAAATTTTTATTTCGGCCTGCCCGTAATCATCAGCACTGGCATTGGTTTCAAGCTCCGGTGCTTTTAAATAAATGGTATCGGTGGTAAAAGCGGCCCTTTGTGTTTTAAAATAGCCAACCAAAACTTTTACCGGTTTATCACTTGTAAAATTAATAATTGTACCCTGCTCCTGCATCTGCTTAAAAGACAGTTGAAGGGCTTTTAATCCTTTAAGTTCTGCAGCATAATTTATTATGGATACTGAACTATCTGCAAAAAGGTGGCTTCCATTATCCAATGCAACCGTTGTATTATTAATTTGTATAGCCACGTTTTTAATAGGTGTCACTTCTTTAAACGTCACAACAGCATTGGCCTTAATTGAATCTATTTTATGTTTGAATGTTTTTAATTCAGTCTCAAAAACTGGCAGCATTTCCTTCCAATGCTTAAATGTGCCATTTACTCCCCGCATGGGTATTTTACGTTGTTGGGTTTGCATACTATTAGCATATAGATAAGTCGGGTCAGTAATTTTTGTTAACCTGCTATAACTCTGTACAGATTCATCCAAACTTATCGCTGCCCCTTCAAGGTCTTTAATATCATTTGTGTACTTATATCGCAGAGTCTTTAGTGCTGCTTCAGCCTTTTGTGAATAACACCAGGCCATGGCATGGTAAGCACGTATATCATTTTTCAGTCTTTCAAACTCCGCCTTATTTTTGGTTGGTTTTGCCGAATAAATTGCTGACATTGACAAATCTGCATGTCGCCTCACCTCTGTAATTATTTGTATTGGTGTTTCACCATTATGAGTCAACCCTTTTGCCTGTTTATCGGCGTAATTCAGCAGCATCTCTCCTTCCGGAGCTTCGGCATCATACAATAGTGTAAATAATCCATAGCGGTATGGATTGATAAGTTGTGTCATAAGCATTCCCAATGTTAGCGTTTGCCTGTTGCCATCTGTTATTCCAAAGCGCCGCAACAATTTTGGAGCAATTTCCCCGCTTTCTTCATACGCTTTTAAAATCCAGCGACCCTCATTTAAAGAACATCCAAACTTGTTGGCTAATAATTTGCCCCAATAATTTATTTCATCTTCCCTGTTGCGTTTTGCCTTCCATGCATACCGGCTCCATGCTTTGTACCATATCCAGTCTCTTTCAATTTGTAATAATCGCTTTCCACCTGCAACACTGTCGGCACTATAAGGCCAGTCCCAATAAGATGCCTGCGGGTACAAATGCAAACCATTGCCACCCATAACTTCATGCATACCAATTACACTCTGCTGAATAAAATCAGGTGAGCCATAACGAAAGGGTTCTAAATTAGCTAGTATGTGTACGTTTTCAATTTGTACACTACCCAGCTTGCTGAGCGTTTGATGCAACGCTGCCCAGCTTCCTCTCGGCCTTGCATAGGTGAGTGCTTCGCCGTTAAATTTAGCCTCGGTGTAGAGGTTTTTATACAAGGGCAGAGCGGCTTTCATTACTGCCGGTGCATCGCAATCATGTGCCCGTAAAACAATTGGCGGCTCTTCGGTTTTACCCAAAGCCTTTAACCCATCCTGCACCCCGGGGATAATGGTTTTGGTAAACCATGCTATATCATCGTTACCAACACCTTCCATAGCTTCGCCGAGGCAAACCATAAGTCCTACGTTGGGATATTTTTCTACAAATGCTGCAATAGACTTTTTGGTATAGTCTGCAATCACAGGCACAATATGCCGTTCCCGTTCCTGTGTTTTTATTTTATGATGTTCTGCAAATGGTTTGGAAACGATGATATTATAAAACATCTGTATCACCCAAATGCCACGTTTATCTGCTTCTTTTGTAAGAAAGCTGTATAGCGCTTCGTTCTTCTTAAAGGTAGCATCGTCCACTTCTACAGCGTAAGGATAATCCTTCAATTTTACCAGCGAAGCAAAGGGGTGGCCATTCCAGAGATATAGCGAATTCATCCTGTTTTCTACCAGCGAATCAAGGTATTGAATCCATAATTTTTTATCATAAAGCCATGGGAATGTTTCGGGTGTGTAAGGATATTCATACACCGTTCTTCCCGGCAAATAATAAGGCTTTTGAACACCGATGCAGGCTCCACGCAACACCATTTCTGGCTGATCTGTTAATGAAAAATATTCGGGTATTTTACCGGTGGTTTTAATTCTATCAGCATACTCCAGGCAGCCATATAAAGTACCCGAATAATCGGCACCGGCTATTACTATTTTGTCAGTTTCAACACTCCTGATTACAAAACCTTCTTTACCAAGCTGAAGATTTTGGTCGATGATAGAATTTGCAAATGCCCTTTTTATGAGTGCGGATTGCAATTGACCAATAATAATTGCATTGTGGTACGATGGAGGATTATCCTGCACAAGCACAGTAACCTTGTAGCCATTTTTAGTAAGTGCAGTAGCGAGTTTTTCAGCCCCAAATTGTTCTCTTACATGTGCATTTTTGCGCAGAACAATATTGATGTTTTTATTTTCAGGAACAGGCTGTGCCACAACTATTCTAGCAAATACGCTGCTAATAATTAGCAGCAGCAGGTATCTCGTAGCAATGCATCCCTTTGCTTTCATTTGGCTTATTAATCTTCGTTAAATATCAATTTACGCATTTAATAAAATGCAGTAGCAGATTGAATACATGAAAGTATGTTTAGTAATGGCATTTTACAATGTCAGTTACTATTAATGGGATGGACGATTTTCCTATGGTATATGTTTATTTTGGTAAAGTGTTGTAAAGAAAATATCCAATTCTCAATAAGCAATTCTCAATTCTCAATCATTAATCCGTCAAAAAAATCGTCATTGTTTTTGGGCCGTGGGCACCTAGTACAAGTGATTGTTCTATGTCGGCCGTTTTGGATGGGCCTGCTATAAAAACGCCAAAACCATAATCGGTATCAGCGATTGTGTCGTAAGCCTGATGCATGGTATTGAGGATATTTTTCCTGGATAAAACGGCTGCCAGATTTTCGCAAATAAATGGTAGGACTCTTACTTCAATATCGCTTTCTGTAACCCAAATGGAGCCATTTTCGGCTACGCCAAATTGGGCTTCAATAATTGCCAAATCCACGCTTTCCAAATCGTTGGGATTCAATTGTTGCCAGCCAACTTCTGTACTTACTGGTAGAGAGGCTATTGTAGAAATAATTCTAACAGCAGCAGGAAATTCAGCTTTTAAAAGGTCGGCAATTTTAACTCCATTTTCTACCACAATCACTTTTCCGCCAATGCCTTGTAATGTATTGATGTATCGATCCACATCGGGTGTATCATTATTGGCAAAAAGATCTAATAATGGTAATGAAACTAAGGATGGCTGATTTTGCTTGATGGCAGATAGTATAGATTCCCGGCTATTCATGTAAAATTTTCAAGGTTCAAGGTTCAAGGAACAAGTGTCAAGGTTTAAGGAACAAAATCCAAGAAACCAAATTCAGGCAGTTAGGTGTAAGAAGCAAGCAACAAAATTTGACCTACAAACAATTGCAGTGTAACTAATAATACTGGCGTCTTGTACCTTAAATCTTGTTCCTTGGATCTTTTTCCCTGACCCTTGTGTATTTTATTTAACTATTTCCAACAATTCTATTATAAAAATCAATACACTTCCGGGAGGTATACCATCACGGCCCTGATCTCCGTAGGCAAGATCAGACGGTATAAATACATTCCACTTGCTACCAACCGGCATCATCTTTAATATGTCTAACCAACCTTGTA
>JAYUTQ010000203.1:0-1768 GCA_043755055.1 Chitinophagaceae bacterium
TCATTAACAACCCAAAATTTGACATCGCCTGACTGTCAAATTCTGCAATAACAGCATTACTGAAAGCCCTTGTAAATATAAGTACTCCTGAAATATTCATCAATCCCGAAAGCAAAAATCCTTTTGTTATGAGGTCGTCTTTTATTTTCATTTTTAGTCATTTATTTAATAGGGCAGTTTGTTTGGTTTTAAGTATCTGTAAATTACGACCGCCATTTTTTATAGCAATTGATTAACCCATTGGTACTGCTATCGTGGCTGCTGATGGGGGTTTCAGTTTCCAGTTCGGGCAATATTTTATTGGCTAATTGCTTGCCCAGTTCCACACCCCATTGGTCGAAACTGTATATGTTCCAAAGTACACCTTGTACAAAAATCTTATGTTCATATAAAGCAATCAGTTCACCCAAAACAAATGGTGTTATTTTTTTAACCATAAAAGAATTGGTTGGCCTGTTGCCTTCAAAAACCTTGTAGGGTATCAGGTTTTCAGGTACACCTTCAGCAATACATTGCTCCTTGGTTTTACCATTCATCAGCGCTTCTGTTTGGGCAAAAAAGTTGCTTAGCAATTTTATGTGATGATCGCCAATGGCGTTATGGCTAACGGCCGGGGCTATAAAATCGGCTGGTATTATTTGCGTGCCTTGGTGGATGAGCTGGTAAAAAGCATGCTGACCATTGGTGCCGGGTTCGCCCCAAATAATGGGGCCGGTTTCGTAAGTAACGGCTTCGCCATTTCTATCTACATATTTTCCATTGCTCTCCATATTGCCCTGCTGAAAATATGCTGCAAAGCGGTGCATGTATTGGTCATATGGTAAAATAACTTCGCTGGCTACACCAAAGAAATTGACATACCAAAGGCCAATTAATGCCATTACCACGGGTATGTTTTTTTCTAACGGAGTGGTTTCAAAATGCGTGTCAATAGCATTGGCGCCCTTTAGTAATTGCTCAAAATTATCGTAGCCAATGGTTAGGGCAATGCTAAGACCAATAGCACTCCAAAGGCTGTAGCGGCCACCTACCCAATCCCAAAAGCCAAACATATTTTCGGCAGCGATGCCAAATTTTACCACATCTTTTTCGTTGGTGCTAAGGGCTGCAAAATGTTTGGCCACATGGGCTTCGTCTTTAGCATGTTCTAAAAACCAGTTACGTGCTGTGTGGGCATTGGTCATGGTTTCCTGGGTAGTAAAGGTTTTGCTGGCCACCAGAAAAAGCGTTTCATCTGGCGTTACTTTTTTAAGGGTTTCGACTATATGGGTGCCGTCTACATTACTCACAAAATAAGTATGTATGCTGCCTAAGCCCCCGTCTCCTAAAGGGGTGTTATTGTTATCTAAAGGGGCGTTTACCCAATAGGGTTTTAAAGCTTCGGTAACCATAACGGGCCCAAGATCACTGCCGCCAATGCCGATGTTAACAATGTATTTTATAGGCTTGCCTGTATACCCTTTCCATTCTCCGCTGTGTATTTTAGTACAAAAGGCTTTCATCTGTTGTTGTACAGCTGTAATGTCAGGCATTACATTTTTTCCATCTACGAAAAATGGCTTGTCGCTAAAATTCCGAAGGGCTACATGCAGTACCGAACGATTCTCTGTTACATTTATTTTTTCGCCACCAAACATGGCTTTTATGGCTTCGGGCAGTTGGCATTCGTTAGCCAGTTGCACCAGCAAATCCATTGTTTTTTGGGTGATGATATTTTTGGCATAATCAAATACCAAATCATCTGCACACAAAGAAAATTTCTGAAAGC
>JAYUTQ010000204.1:0-3880 GCA_043755055.1 Chitinophagaceae bacterium
GCCATAAAGGCTTTCAGGGTCATTACTCTTTACAAATTCTATCTCTTTTGTAAGGTCAGTATTGTTATTATCTCTAGCATAAGTTTCTACTATTTTTTCTGAAACAATCGTACTCTTAGGGGCCGTGGCTTTTAACTGTGCAGCTATTTTCCGGCTTTCAAACCGCTTGTCGTTGTGGTTATACGTATTTACAAGCATCATCATATCTAAAAAGCTACCTGCATTTTTAGCAAGCCTGTTTTCGAAAAAATTTTCGGCAAACATGGCTACTTTTTTTACTTCGTAAGGCTGTACTTTATTGTATGCTTGCAAAGTGGGCACGCCTGTTAAGGGCATTACTTGTCCATCTGTACCAACAAAGCGGAGCAAAAAATTACTGTTGGTTATTTCGCTGCTGCCTACCTGCACCAATATGCGATTATAGCCCTTTTGCAATTTTACCTGATAATTGTACACATCTATATCTGTATTCCGTTCTTCAGATTCCTGAGCCACGGCAAAATCGTTAATCCATATTTTAAAACTTCCCGATACACCAAACATCATGGTTACTTCTTTATCTACATCGCTCGGTACAAATGTTTGGGCATAAATAATGGAGTTGCTAATATCATAATGGTATTCAAAATCTAGCCAACGGTCATTTCGGGCATCGGGAATATTAAACCAGTTTACCCCAGCTCCCCTGTTATTTTTAAACCCAAAACTTGCTTCGGGGTTTGCCAACACACCATAATCTTTATTGAAACCACTGGCACTCATATTTTCAAAAACGCCTACTGTACTCCAGCCTTTTACATCGCCCATCCGGTTCCAGGTTTCCTTAGATTGTTTAATGTCGCCTTTGGCTTGCTGCCGTCCGGCAAGATTATCCCATGCCATGGCCTTAATGGTGGCATTGGCTTTAGGGTCGGCCGTAATTTTCTCCATCATTTTTTTTACATCAGCTGTTGCCTTTTCGGTTCGGCCAAAAAGACCAGTGTTCCAAAGTGCATATACATACGGGTACGGGTCCTGAGAACCGTTAAAGAATTTTTGAAAATGAGCAAAAGCTTCATCCCAATGTTCGTTGCTACTCTCCAGCAAAACCATAGCTAGTGCTGCGTCTCCGGCTGTAGCTGCATCGCTTTCTAACGCAGTTAAAGCCATTTTGGCTTCGTTTCTTTTATTATCATTAAGCAATTGTAATGCTTGCTGAAAATTTTGTGCCCTACCAAAAATGGTCACCAACAATAATGCAAATAGAATAGAAACAGGTCTCATGTATCGTTCTTTATGTTTAGTTATCAAACGTAACATAAAAAGCCATTTGAAAGGTTTTGTGTTAGAAGGTTTATGATTATTTTGTTTTGTTGGGGGCGAAATTCATCTTTCTTTTCATTTTTAGCCCGGCGAAAACCGTTCCCTGATGAAGCGGCATTGGCGTCGCTCCATTCATCTGATTGCTACTATTGAACCTGCGAAAAACCAAACTTCATCGCTAACAGTTTTATCGGTTATATCTATCGGTTATATGAAGACGCCAGCATGGCGTCTCTACAAATGAACCATGCAAAATCAAAACCCTTCCGAAACATTTATCTGCAAGATGGAGGCGACATTATTGGACGTTTGTTCAAACCAAATCATAAATCCGAAATCGTAAATCATAAATCTTTTTGCCGAAAGCAAGGCCTGTGAGGTTGCTACCCCGCCCTATATTTGCAGCCGCATGATAAAACACATATGGCATGGACAAACTTTATGGCTGCACCCCAACCGGCTTATGTTTTGGGAAGAGCAAAACATACTGATAGGCAGCGATTTGCACCTGGGTAAAACAGGGCATTTTAGAAAAGCAGGTATTGCCATGCCGCAGCAGGTTTACAAAGAAGATTTACAACGACTGTTCGCTGCCATACAGCATTTCAGCCCGAAACAGTTCCTGATTGTTGGCGACCTTTTTCATAGCGAAGCAAATAAAGAACTCGATTGGTTTGTCCGTTGGCGAAACGATTTTCCGAATACGGAATTTCATTTAGTGATGGGCAATCATGATATTTTAAAAAAAGGGTGGTACCTGGAAAACGGGCTGGAAGTTAGCAGGGAGTTTCAAGTGGGTGGGCTTCGTTTTTTACATGACCCAATTCTGTCAACCGTTGACAGTCAACCCCCGACAGAAAACGAATCACTCCCTACTATTTCCGGTCACTTACATCCGGGAATCACCCTTAGTGGCGGTGGCAGGCAAACGCTGCGGTTTCCTTGTTTTTATTTTACCCAAAACCAATGCATACTGCCTGCGTTTAGCTTGTTTACCGGCTTGTGTACCATTAAACCAAAACGTGGCGAAACTGTTTTTGTAGTTATGCCATCCAATACTATAAAAGGAGAATTGGGGTCGGTTATAAAAATATAGTCATCAGTCATTTGGTCAATAGTCATTTATACACTGCGATTTAATGGCTCCAACATATCATACATCATACATCCGAAATCAAAAATCGTTTTGCCCTTCATCGCCTACCACCCCATATATGCCCATCCATTGCCGGAAGGTCACCGCTTTCCGATGCTTAAATACGAGTTGATACCGGAACAATTGATATACGAAGGAAGCATTGAACCTTCAGATATTTTTGCGCCAAAACCTTGCCCTAACGAAGTGATTTTATGGACCCATGAAAAAGAATATTGGGAGGATCTTAAAAATCTTCGGCTTACGCCACAGCATATTCGGCGCATTGGTTTTCCGCTAAGTGAGCAGTTGGTACAACGGGAAATAATTATTGCACAAGGCACTATCGACTGCTGCCATCTTGCCTTGCAACAAGGTGTGGCCATGAATGTAGCAGGTGGTACACACCATGCTTTTACCAATCGTGGCGAAGGCTTTTGCATGCTCAACGATATGGCCATTGCTGCCAATTATTTGCTGCACAACAATCTTGCCCAACAAATACTGATTGTGGACCTTGATGTACATCAGGGCAATGGCACGGCGCAAATTTTTCAGCAAAAAGAAAGGGTGTTTACATTTAGTATGCACGGCGGCCACAACTACCCTTTTATTAAAGAAAAAAGTGATTTGGATATACCGCTTGCCGATGGTATTAGCGATGATACCTACTTAAGTTTGTTAGATGAAACATTGCAACAACTGATACAAAAACTAAAACCGGATTTTATTTTTTTTCTGAGTGGTGTAGATATTTTAAGTACCGATAAATATGGCAAACTGAACATCAGCATGGAAGGCTGTAAGCAACGGGATACGATGGTTTTTAATTACTGCAAACAACACAATATCCCCGTAACAGTGAGCATGGGCGGCGGTTACAGCGCCGATGTAAAGATTATAGTTGAAGCCCACTGCAATACATTTCGGGTGGCGAAGGAGATGTATTTTGGTTAGAATAGAAAAATAATTTTCAATGTTCAATGCTCAATTTTCAATGCTCAATACGTCCTCAAGTTGAAGTTTACTCATTGTTTTTATACTCTGCTCCTTGTGCCTCTCCATAATTAAAAGTTGGCGAATGGCAAGACCTTACTAATTGACCTGCGATATAATTCCCTGCTCTTGTGGTCGGTAATGCTTCTACGACATCAATCATACGGCAGGTGTAATCTACCAACCGGTCTTCCAAATCAAATTTTTTGTTATCCATTTTCAAACCTTTAATGTTTCAAACTTAAAAAACATTTTGCCTAAATACTCAAAACGAGACGAAACACAAAAATGAGCAAGCGGCTCTCTATTGAAAATTGAACATTGAATATTGTTCATTGAAAATTTTCTTATTGTTGACAGTGTAAACAAATAAGTCTTCATTCCCATTAGCTTTGCCCAAAATGAACCTTCGCCACACAATAGCGCTTTGCAAAAAAGATGCAATGA
>JAYUTQ010000205.1:0-3873 GCA_043755055.1 Chitinophagaceae bacterium
GCTTACTTTCGCACCACAAGAAAGTATAAACCTGGTTTTTCTAACTGGCTACTGTTTTCTGCTATGACGGAAGCCTTCTTCTGCAAGTTTGGTTACGAATGGGATCCTATGCGGGTGGATTATGCCATGCGGCAAATGGACCAATGGTACCGCGGCGATGGCATGTATTCCGATGGTGTAAATTATGCTTTTGATTACTACAATAGTTTTGTTATCCACCCATATCTGGCGGCAGTAAGCGATATTATGAATCAGAAAAACTACGTCTACAAGGCCATGGGAGAAAAAATAGCCAAACGCAACGAACGATACGCTGTTATTCAGGAAAGGCTTATCAATACAGATGGTACCTATCCTGCAACGGGCCGGTCTATTATTTACCGTGGTGCTGCTTTTCAACACCTGGCAGATATGGCATGGCGTAAAAAATTGCCACAGCAATTATCCCCTGCTGCCGTAAGGTGTGCATTAACTGCCGTTATCCGCAAAACACTGGAGAGCCCCACTACATACACAAAAGATGGCTGGCTAACGATTGGCTTATATGGTTCTCAACCTAACATAGCCGACTCTTATAACAATTCCGGCAGTCCTTATTTATGCACCAGTATTTTTTTGCCACTTGGCCTGCCAGCCACGGATGCTTTTTGGGCCAATCCGCCTGAAATGTGGAGTGCTCAAAAAATATGGAGTGGACAAGATTTTAAAAATGACCACAGTGTAGAGTAAATTGTTAGCGGGTAAAAATTGCCAAACTTAATGCTGACATGTTTTTTACTGAATAAAAAAAACAGCTACCAGGCATTGGCCCGAAACAGACATTGTAAGTATCGGTTAATTAGTTTAAAAGGGAATATACCATCATAGTTCTTGTACTCTTAAAACCGGAAGCAAATCTGTTGCAGGTTTTATCGAACAGATAATAAGTAAGTTGTGATTGAGCAGTCTTACCCAGGTTTTTTTGTCGCTTTTATTTTACGCAATCGTTACTTGTTGGGAAAAATATGCGGTTAAATTTTAGTCATTACGGCCTGATAGTGTTTATTTTCAGTTTTTCAACCAACATAAAAAAGCCAGTATGCAAACGATTGCTTCAAGTGGTAACCAGTCGGCTAAAGGCGGTGCCAATCTCTTCGGTATTTCCTTAATTGCCGCACTTGCCGGTTTTATTTTTGGGTTTGATACAGTGGTTATTTCCGGGGCCAATCTTCCCATAAAATCATTGTGGAATACGTCCACATGGTTTCATGGTTTTTTTATTATGTCTATGGCCTTGTGGGGTACTGTAGCAGGTTCTGTTTTTGGCGGCATCCCTACCGAAAAGTATGGCCGCAAAAAAGTATTGCTATGGATTGGCATTCTCTTTACTGTTTCTTCTGTTGGTTCTGCATTGGCACAGGATCCATACACATTTTCATTTTTTCGGTTTATCGGAGGCCTTGGCATTGGGGTGTCTTCTGTAGCTGCACCTACCTATATTTCCGAAATATCTACACCCAAAACCAGGGGCAGGCTTGGGGCTATGTACCAGTTTAATATCGTTTTTGGTATTTTGGTTGCCTTTCTTTCTAATTATTTTTTACAGGGTTTGGGCGGTGTTAACGACTGGCGTTGGATGCTTGGTGTAATGGCTGTGCCATCCATTATTTACACTGTTATGGTAACCAGCATCCCCGAAAGTCCACGGTGGTTATTATCGGTTAAAAAAGATGTGGCAGCAGCCACAAAAGTGCTGATGCGGCTGGGCATTTCCAATGCCGATGAAGAAGCAGCATCTATTACTGCAAGCAACGAACATGAATCTAAAACCGGCAGCAGTAAAGGTTTCTTTAGTTCTAAATATAAAACCATTTTATGGCTGGCCTTTATGGTTGCTTTTTTTAATCAATGGTCGGGCATAAATTTTATTCTCTATTATGCACCCGAAATACTGGAACGTGCAGGCCTCGCTGCCAAGGATTCTTTGTTTAATTCAATAGCCATTGGCGGCACTAACCTGTTGTTTACGTTTTTAGGTTTGTATTTAATAGATAAGGCTGGTAGAAAAACCTTGCTTATAATAGGTTCAGTGGGCTACATTATCAGCTTGTCTATGGTGGCATGGGCATTTAGTTCCGGTGCCGGTGCCGGTTTCCTCTTGTTTTTTCTTTTGCTTTTTATAGCATCTCATGCCATTGGCCAGGGTGCTGTTATCTGGGTATTTATTTCCGAAATTTTTCCAAACAAGGTAAGAGCCAGCGGCCAGTCTTTTGGTGCCAGCGTACATTGGGTTTTTGCGGCAGTAATTACTTTAATTACTCCTGCTTTTCTCGATAAAGACAATGGCATATTTAAAGACAATCCATGGCCCATTTTTGCATTTTTCGCCTTTATGATGGCTTTACAATTGGTGTGGGTATTAACCAAAGTGCCGGAAACAAAAGGGGTTTCGCTGGAAAATCTGGAGAAAAAATTAGTAAAAGAGTAAAAGCAGAACTGCTTGGCTGAGATACGTAGGAAGTATAAAAACGAAATTCTGGTAATGCATTTGATTTTGGTTTAATGCAGGTTTTATTCACATGGTAGCAAGGTTTTGAAAAATTAATTCAATTTCATTCTGTTATCTTCAAAGGAAAGCCCTACTTTTGCCGACCTTTTTACAAGGGGTTATCATGAGTGGCAAAAGATCATTTGAAATAGCATTTGTTGGTTTAAAGCCAGGTATTCATGAATACGTGTACGATATTACCGATAAGTTCTTTGCAGACTACGACAAACAGGATTTTACCAATTGCATTGCTAATATTAAGCTGCAATTGGAAAAAAACAGCAGTTTCATGCTGTTGCATTTTGAAGTGGGCGGAAATCTCGATTTAATATGCGACCGTTGCGGAAATACACTTCCCATCCAACTTTGGGAGGATTTCAAAATTGCTGTGAAATTGGTAGATAATCCGGATGAAATGAACAACCTGGAAGAAGATCCGGATGTATATTACATTGGTAAAATGGATAGCCATTTAAACGTATCTGAATGGATTTACGAATTTATAAACCTGAGCATACCCATGCAAAGGATGTGTAGCGAAGAGGATATGGGTGGAAAATACTGTAATAAAGAGGTATTACAGAAGTTAAAAGAGATGAAACCTTCGGTGGTGGAAAAAAACGAAACCGGAAACTTGTGGAAGGGGTTGGATAAGTTCAAAGATCTACCCTCATAAGTAGTTTTAGTAAGATTGATACATTTAGAAACAACAAAGACAAGCAGGTTAAAAACTGTTTTAAAATTTTAAATACAGAACAATAAATTTTAGATCATGCCAAATCCCAAAAGACGCCATAGCCAACAACGCAGCGCTAAAAGACGTACACATTACAAAGCTGTAGCAGCTACATTGAGCGTGGATAGCACAACAGGTGAAACACATGTACGTCATCGTGCCCATGTTAGCGAAGGTAAACTGTACTATAAAGGACAAGTAGTTGCAGAGAATTCGCCGGTCAAGAAATAAAGCATCAGCTTATTTTAACGGAGGAAAAGAACCATATTTTTGTGAGCAGATTATATCGGCTCACTTTTTTTGTTTTTATAGGGTTCTCTAAAAAATGATAGAAGTATTGCTATAAAATAAACGACTATGAAAATAGGATTAGACATGATGGGTGGCGACTTCGCACCGCTTGAAGCAGTGAAAGGCATAGCAGCTTATCTTGAAACAAAATCTGACCCTGCAGCAGTAGCTCATTTATTTTTAATAGGCGACGAAACCAAAGTGGCCGAATTATTGGCTCAATACAATATTCCATCTTCCATTTACACACTAATACCTTCTACACAGGTAATAGAGATGAATGAACACCCAACAAAGGCTTTAAAAGAAAAACCCGACT
>JAYUTQ010000206.1:0-8920 GCA_043755055.1 Chitinophagaceae bacterium
AATCGTTTGAACACAGAAATCGCTTGAAACGCTTTAATAGCAATATCTTCAAAGAACTAATAATTTCGTCTTTAGGACGCTAGTGATCAAGAACATAAGTTAATAAGAAACGATTTTTGCAATCATAATTATTTCAATATTCATCTTATCAAAACCGTTGTTCCTTTTAACCGAAATGGCAAACCTGTATCACGGTTGGTATAATTAAGGGTCCATACATAAGCCTGTGTGGCTTGTAGCTGCCCGTTAATGCAGCCATCCCATTTCCGTGTCCAGTCTTTGGTTTGCCAAATAAGCTGCCCAAGCCGATTGTACACTTTAAATTCCAGGTTATCTGCTTTGTAGGCATTTAGCGGATACAGGAAATCGTTTACCCCATCGCCGTTAGGCGTAAAGCCCGTGGGTACTGCAATGTAGCAGTTGGCCACAGCTGTAATGTTTTTCGTAAGCGTATCCCTGCAGCCTGCAATGTCTTCTACAATTAACTGTACGGGATAAGCTCGTCGCACATCTATCAGCGGGTATTGTTGTGCCGGTGGGTTGCGGAAAATACTGGTATTGCCATTGCCGAAATTCCACCGCCAGGTGGTAATTCTACCAATACTCGCATCCCGAAAAACGGTGGTATCGTTGGGGCAAATAACATCGGTAGAAATAAAGGCAGCTGTAAGATAATTATCCAGCTCTACCCGATAGGTGGCCGTATCGCTGCATACACCGTTACTAACCACAAGCCGGGTAAACTTATTACCAAAAACAGTATACAAAACCTGCGGGTTTTGGATAGTACTCGATCTGGTGCTGGCACTATCAAAAGTCCAGACCCAGCTGTTAATACCACTGCCGCCGGGATGGCTGTATTGGATGGTATCAATTTTACAACCAAATAAAACAGTGCTTTGAAAAGCTGCCGACACGGTATCTCTTGTGCTGAAAGAAAATGTTTGCGGCAATATGGGCTGTCCACAAACATCGAACACGGGGCTGCCATCGAGGCCGGGAATAATGCTAAGCGTAAAATTGCCCTGCGTATAAACGGGCGATGCCAGTTGTAAAATGATGACGCTGCTGCCACCATTTTGGCAACTATCGCCTGTGGCACTTACAATAGAAATGGGCGAAGTGCCGGTTACTGTAAAGTCGGATCCGCTGGCCGAAATGGAGCTACAATTAATTTTTTTTGGAAAATAAATACGGATTTTATCCGGGGCACAACCCAGCCTGCCAATACTATCTGCCCGTATGGGCACCGGCACCACATAAGTAAAGCCAGCCCTGTCGCCTATGGGTATGTTTCGGTCGCAATTATCCAGCATGGTATTGTTATCGGTACCATTTTTAGCCACTACAAAATAGCTGCCGGCCTGTATTGGCGAGGCCAGTGTAAGTATAAGCGAATCGGTATCAAAACCAGTGCTGCAACCCGCACCCACTGCGCCGCTAATCGCAGTAGTAGCAGGTGATAGGGCAAAATCGCTGCCATTGGAAGCCAGGCTGTTGCACTTCATTTTTTTATTGAGCTTTACGGTAATGGTGCTGCCTTCGCAGTTAGGTATAGCACTTAATATTGCCGGCAATTTGGGGTCGGTAATATTAGCCGTACCACCGCCAAACGATAAAAAATAACCTTCCTGCGTATCGGTAAAATGGCTGATAAGCAAGATGTAATCCCGGCCCTGCACCAACTGTGGCATTACATTAAAGTTGGGAAATGTGGGGCCCGCACAATTGGTGCTTGAAGTTCCGCCGCCGCCTGTACCGGTTGCACCCGGCCTGCTGCTCCAATTGCAGCTTACGAATAAACTACGGTCGGTATATACATCATCGGGGTTGCGGCCGGTAACATCAAAAAGCTGCCAATCGTAATCGTCGTTTAAATTAAACGGTGTAATGATAAAGCCAAGCGTACCACTGGTGTAGCAGGTAAATTTATACCAGAAGGGGTTTTTATCGGTATAAGGCACATTGTCGGTACAAGGCGTAGGTATGGCACGTACGCCACAAATAGGAACAATTGTTTGCCTGAATGTATCGAGGCCACAAACCGGAAATGCCGTACCCGGATTTTGCCCCCGGGTTGTGCAGGTTTGCGAGTGTACGGCGGCTGGCATAAATGCTACAAGCAGGATCAATAATAATTTCGGTTGCATAGGATTTCTCAAAAATAGCAATCGGCTTTGTTTTGCAACCAACAGACATATTAACCGGTAAAAATTTAACAGGATTGTCTGTCGGAACACGCCTGGAGGCGTGTTCCCACGTAGAAACCGAATTGTATGTTTGCAACTGCATGAAAAAAACAGGATTTTTACTTTTGGCGCTAACTCTTTACTGCTTACAGATAGTACTGTTGCCGTCATGTGCCAATATTGTTCCTCCGGTAGGCGGGGCAAGGGATTCTTTTCCACCTGTATTAATAAAAGCCAATCCGGCAGCGGCAAGTAAAAATTTTCAGGGTAAAACCATTACGTTTCAGTTTGATGAATATGTAGAAGTACAAAATGCTTTTGAGAATGTGCTGGTAAGTCCGGCGCAGGAAAAATTTCCGCAGATAGATTCAAAACTGAGAAATATTACGGTGAAATTAAAAGATACGTTGGAGCCCAACACCACCTACTCCATCAATTTTGGCAACGCCATAAAAGATATTAACGAAGGCAATGTACTTACCAATTTCACCTATGTATTTTCCACCGGCAATACCATTGATTCGCTGCAACTTGAAGGAACGGTGCAGTTGGCCGAAACGGGAAAAGCCGATAGTACACTGCTTGTAGTATTGTACAATAAATTATACGACAGTGCGGTAGCCAAAGAGAAACCAAGGTTTATAACAAGGCTAGATGGTAAGGGACATTTTAAGTTTGATTACCTGCCAGGCGGCACCTATAACCTGTTTGCATTTAAAGATGAAGGTTTTAAAAAATACAATAGCAACAGCATTTTATTTGCCTTTGCCGATGCCCCGATAAGTATTGGAACCGATAACAAACTGATAGACCTACTGGCATTTGTAGGTGAAAAGGAAGCGCCTAAAAAAAGCACTGTAGCCAATGCTGCCACAAAAGAAAACAAGGATGATAAACGGCTGAAATACCAGGTAAGTCTGCAAAATGGTTTGCAGGATTTGCTGCAGGATTTTGAGTTTACTTTTACCAAACCATTGAAAGAATTTGATAGTACTAAAATAATACTGACAGACACACAATACAATGCTATAAAGGGTTACAGGCTGGTAATGGACACCAGTAAAATGAAACTGACCATACAATATCCGTGGAAGCCCGACCAATATTTTAAGTTGCTGCTATTAAAAAATGCAGCCACGGATACATCGGACAATACCATATCAAAAAACGACACAATAAGGATTAGAACAAGGGCCGAAGACAGCTACGGTACTGTACAGGTTCGCTTTACCGGGCTTGATATGAAACGCCATCCGGTATTGCAATGGCTGCAAGGCGAAGATGTTTACAAAAGCTTTCCGCTTACTACTACAGAGTGGAAAATAAAATTATTTGAACCATCAGGCTACAACATGCGTATTCTGTACGACGATAACCAAAATGGGTTTTGGGATACCGGCGACTATTGGAAAAAGAAGCAGCCTGAAAAAGCAATTTCCATTGACCAAAAATTTAATGTGAGGGCCAATTGGGAAAATGAGTTTACAGTGGTGTTGTAAAGTTTAGCGTTTAGTGTTTGGGGTTTAGAAGTTTAGGGGTTTGAAGTTTAGGGTTCACATGTTCACGGGTTCATAAGTTTTTTAATTCGGGTTTTGCGGTTAGCTAAAATCGTAATTCATAAATCACAAATCGTAAATCGAAATGGTTTTCTCTTCTACCTTACTGGAAAATGCGGTGAATGAATTTGCGAAGCTGCCGGGCATTGGTAAAAAAACGGCTTTGCGGCTTGTGCTGCACCTGATAAAACAGGAAAAGCAAAGCGTAGCCATGTTTGGTGAAGCCATTGTAAAAATGAGGGACCACATTAGTTTTTGCAGCCGCTGCCACAATGTAAGCGATGGGCAGTTTTGTAATATTTGCCTTACCCCAAGCCGGCAGCAACAATCCATTTGTGTGGTAGAAACCATTCGTGAAGTAATGGCCATAGAAAGCACCCAACAGTTTAATGGCACGTACCATGTTTTGGGCGGCGTTATCTCCCCGCTTGATGGCGTGGGCCCGGATCAGCTCAATATAGAATCGCTTATACAGCGGGTACTACAGGAGCAAACCGAAGAGATCATTTTTGCCCTAAGCCCCAATATACAAGGCGATACTACTTTGTACTACATCCAGAAAAAGCTACAACAAAATCCTGTAAAAATTACCACCATCAGCCGTGGCATTGCCTTTGGCGGCGAACTGGAATACGCCGACGAAATGACCCTTGCCCGAAGCATCGCCAACCGGCAACCGGTGGATCAGTATGTAAAGGCGTAGGTGATTAGCCACTAGTAAATTCTATTTGCTCTATTTTTGAATTAAAAGAATAATATGCCCGAAATGTTTATCATAGCTGGCCCGAATGGAGCTGGTAAAACGACAGCAGCATACAAACTCTTGCCTGGTGTTTTTAAAACTGTAGAGTTTGTAAATGCAGATGAAATCGCAAAAGGACTTTCTCCACTCAATTCAGAAAGCGTTGCATTTCATGCTGGCAGGATTATGCTGGAAAGGTTGGCTTATTTAATTGAAAAAAAGGAAAGTTTTGCATTTGAAACAACACTTTCAGGTCTAGCTTATTTAAGATTTTTACGTGAAGCTAAACAGGCTGGCTATACCATAACCTTCTTTTATGTTTGGTTAGAAAGCTTTGAATTAGCTATTAATAGGGTTGCTTTAAGAGTAAGTAAAGGTGGACACAATATTCCTTTAGATGTGATAGAGAGACGATATTTTAAAGGAATTGAAAACTTTAAGAAATATGCCGACCTTGTTAACAAATGGTATGTTTACAATAATTCTGGTTCTATTTATGAATTAGTTGCTAAATTTCTTAATGAAGAATTAGAAGTTTATAATTTTGATGTCTACAATAAAATATCATAAAAATGATTGAAACTAAAAAAAGCGAAGATTTAACCGTAAAAATTCAGGCTGCTTTGGATAAAGCCATACAAGGAGTTATTGCCGAAACCAAAGCCCTTAACACCTACATGGTAGTTTCTGATGGTAAAGGCGGCGTTAAAAAAATATGGGCAAAGGACTTGTAACCCATTACCCTTTTACAGTCTTTCCCATTGCTGCCAATACCATTCTTATTTCGCCGTAAGAAATATCGTCGGGCAAACTTTCTTTCAGTAGCCTCAGCACAGCATGTCCGTTTTTATTAACTGCTTCCTGTATTAATTTCTGTTTCCCTGCCTTTACAATGTCGTCTATTTTAAGCTGGCCTGTACCTACAAAATAACTCAGATGGGTTTCGATAGTGGTTAAAGAAAAGCCACGCTCTATGGCAATATCTCCCATTGATTTACCGGCCATGTACATATTGAAAGAAGTCTGTTTGGTATCAGTTAATTTTTCCGGAGCAATATTTACTTTCCGTTGCCGCTTAGGCTCTTTCTGCTCTTTTTGCTCCATTCTTGTAGCCAGCTTTTCTTTAATACAGTAATCCTGTATTGCTTCTAAAAATACCGAACCATACTTCTCAATCTTCACTTCACCAAAGCCAGATATTTTAGGTAAGTCGCTATTGGTAAGTGGCAGGTAAGTGGCCAAATCCATTAAAGTACTATCGCTAAAAATAATGTATGATGGTACATTTTCATGTTTGGCAATGGTATTTCTAAATTGCTTTAGCAATTCGAACAATGGTTTTTCATATGGTAATTTCTGATACACGGTTGGTTCCTGAGCCATTACCACAGCCTTTGGTTTGGTAAGCATCACCGTTGCTTTCTGATACAAAACGGGGTGGGCTTTGTCCGTTATTTCAAGGGCATTCATTTTCTCCGGGTTGGGCAGCAGGTAGCCTTCATTTACCAGTTCTCTTGTGTAATACAGCCATTCCTCTTTAGGTAATTCTTTGCCGATGCCATATACGCTAAGTGTTTTGTGGTGGTCTTTTATTTTTTGGTCGTTGCTGCCACGAAGAATATCGGCGATGTAATGCATGCCAAAACTCTGGCCGGTTCGCATTACTGTGCTTAGTATTTTTTGGGCTATAATCGTCGCTTCTTCTTTTGGCGATTTGGTAAGGCAGGTGTCGCAACTATTGCAATTTTCCGGTGCGGTTTCTCCAAAATAATTAAGCAGAAACTTGCGGCGGCAGGTTCTTGTTTCGCAAAACTTGGCCATCTTATCAAGCTTCTGCAACATCACTTTTGTTTGGGCGGTATTGCCTTCAACTTCGGCAAACCTTTTCAGTTTCATTACATCGCCTGCACTGTAAAAAAGAATGGCTTCGCTGTGCAATCCATCCCTGCCAGCACGGCCGGTTTCCTGGTAATAGCCTTCAATGTTTTTAGGAAGATCAGCATGTACCACAAAACGTACATTGCTCTTATCTATACCCATGCCAAAAGCAATAGTGGCCACCATTATTTTAATGTCGTCCCTCAGAAATTTATTTTGCCTGTCTTCCTTTGTGTTCCGCTCCAGGCCTGCATGGTAGGCTTCGGCATTAAAGCCATCATCTTGTAATTTTTGTGCCAGGCTTTCGGTACCAGCCCGGCTCAGGCAATAAATAATGCCGCTATCGTTCTTATGATCATTCAGGTATTTTACAAGGTCCTTGTAATAATTGCTTTTCGGCTTTACGTAGTAATAAATATTAGGCCGGTTAAAGCTGTTTTCAAAAACCTTGTATTCCTTCAGTTCCAGTTTTTCAATGATGTCTTTCTTGGTTAAATCATCGGCGGTAGCCGTTAACGCTATCACCGGTATTTGTGGAAACTGTTTTTTAAGTTGCCCCAATATTAAATACTCCGGCCTGAAATCGTGGCCCCATTGGCTGATGCAATGAGCCTCGTCTATCGCAAATAATGATACCTGAATGTTCTTTAAAAAATTGATGAATTGTGCTTCGCTGCCCAGCAATCTTTCAGGTGCCACATACAATAGTTTCAGTTCGTTCCGTTGCAGTTTACCTATAATAAAATTTTGCTCATCGTAAGATTGCGAACTGTTTAGAAATTCTGCTGCAATACCATTTGCTTTCAGAGCATCCACCTGATCTTTCATTAATGCAATGAGCGGACTAACCACAATGGTAACACCCGGCAGGCACAATGCCGGCACCTGATAGCACAGGCTTTTGCCACCACCGGTGGGCATCAGCACAACAGCATTGTTACCGCTTAAAACCTGCTCAATAATTTCCTGCTGATTGTGCCGGAATGCAGGATAGCCAAATGTGTGTTGTAAGATGTGGAGAGGGTTCTGCATGGAGCCATTAAAAATTATTTTGCCAAAAGTAAAATTAAAAGCAAAATATTCCTTTTTAACCTTGCTTTCGTTTTTAATATAGTTGCGAACTAAATACTATTGGTAATAAATAGGTTTAGCAATTTTCTTAGAGACATTTTTGTTGTTGCTTTTTCTAAACAATAATTTAATAGGCATCTGATTTATTATAGGGTATCTTTATTAGGTACTAAAACCATGAATAGCAACGGCTTTAGTTTAATAATCGTAAATAGCTTACTTTATGAAAAATAATCCTCCCTTCTTAGTTCTATCATTTTTTTTGGCCATTACACTATGTGCCAGCAAATGCAAAAAAAATACCCCGTCCGAATTAGAAAAATTGCCTCCTGCTACCCAAACTGGTGCTAAAACTTTTGGGTGTCTTGTAAACGGCCAAGCATTTATACCAGATAATGGGTGCACTTTTCTTTGCTCCCCGGCATTTGCTCCTTATTACGAAAATATTAATGGAGGGCTATTTTCATTTACCGCCACACTTAGAACGAACGGAATTGATAAGGTAATTAATTTAGGGATAGACACTTGTATTTCTATAGGGTCATATAATTTCACGACAGGAAATTCTAAAAGGCGAATCGGCTACAATGATTACAAAAACATTAATGGCTGTGAAACAATATACAGCAATGATGCTGGTGTCGTAACAGTAGGAATTTTGGAATTATCGAGATTCGATTTAACAAATAGGGTATTCTCTGGCACTTTTGAATTTACTCTCAGCAAAGCTGGCTGTGAAACAATAAAAATAACTAACGGCAGATTCGATGCCAAACTATAAAAACAAACCCAATCTCCATGAAAAAACTATCCTTAGTATTAGCAATAGTGCTGCAAAGTTTCAGGTTATTTGCTCAAGGTGAAGTGCAAGTACAAGCAGAGCTAAACACCATATTCTCCCAAATTGACAAAAGCCAGATACCTTATGGATACCTAAGTGAATATGGGGGTGATTTTGTTGAGAAGCGCTTTTATAATGGCGTTTTGGCAGATAGTAATTTTATAGAAGATATCAGCGGTTTTCGGTTTCTTTATAATGATATTAGTACTGCCCGTATACACACAACAGCATATAACATGCCTTCGGTTTCTGCAATAAATAGTGTTATAACCGCTTTTACAGATAGTAATTCATCTGCTTTACTATTGCTAAACGCCAGATATGCAATTTTAAAAGAAGATGCTATTAATATGGGCTTATTTACTGCAATTATAACCAGATATACGATGTTGCAGGCCGCAGCCAAAGTCCCTATGTATCGAAACAAGCTTTTGCCGCTGTACCTGCGGAATCGGTAAGCAAGGTATTGGGTAGTATTAACCTTACATGGGTTCCGGGGCTTACTTATACCAATAGTAGCCAAAGCATTGTGCAGGTATGGGTAGATTTTTTAGATGGGCAGGGCTATCAAACTCTATCGGCAAACAGTACCATTTCAAAGACCTATACCGATAGTAGTGGATACAAAAAATTTGTTACAAAA
>JAYUTQ010000207.1:0-1759 GCA_043755055.1 Chitinophagaceae bacterium
ATGAATTGGAAGCGAGTACAACAAGGGGAACTTTTAACGCCAGTAATCTTATATGGGCTACGCATATTCCACCAGGGGTAAACCTTTTGCATTTCCGGGGACTATAAACTGGCTCATGTGGCTTCTTACGAACCTTATTTTGCTTTTAGCACTGTAACCATTCTTACAGCAGGAACCCTTTTTGTAATGTGGCTTGGTGAAAAAATTACGGATAAAGGACTTGGAAACGGAACTTCTATTATTATCATGGTAGGTATCTTAGGCCGATTACCACAATCTATAGCCCAGGAATTTGTAGCCAAACAAGCCAAAGGCGGTGGTGGTATGCTTATCTTCTTAATCGAGATCGCAGTGCTTATCGCTATTATTATGGGTTTAATCGTTTTGGTACAAGGTGTAAGAAAAATTACTATCAATTACGCAAAGCAAATTGTTGGCAATCGTCAGGTGGGTGGTGCAAGGCAATTTCTTCCATTAAAGGTTAATAGCAGTGGCGTAATGCCCATCATCTTTGCTCAGGCCATTATTTTTATCCCTACTATTTTTGCTGGTTTTCAGGGTGGAGAAGGTATTATGAAAGTGCTGAATGATCATAGCAATGTTTGGTATATGCTTATCTACTCAATATTGGTTATTGGATTTACTTTCCTTTACACAGCGTTGATTTTTAACCCAAAGCAAATTGCAGAAGATCTTAAAAGGAACAATGGCTTTATACCGGGTGTAAAGCCAGGTCAGCCTACTGCAGACTACATAGGTTCTGTAATGGATAAAATCACACTCCCCGGTGCAGTATTATTGGCTTTTGTAGGTATTCTTCCGGGTTTTGCACAAAAATTTGGGGTTACCTCGCAGTTCAGCAGCTTCTTTGGAGGTACAAGTTTGCTGATTATGGTAGGCGTAGTTTTAGATACATTGCAGCAGATAGAAACACAATTATTGATGCGTCAGTATGATGGATTAATGAGTGGCGGAAGAATTCAGGGACGTCAGGCTACGACATCCAGCTCTCCAATTTAAAATATTACCTATTGACAGGGATCTAATTCTACCAGACAAATAGTTTCATATAATTAAAACCCGTCAACAATTTTTGACGGGTTTTTACTTTATCAGTTGCTATCTATGCATCTATATTCCATAAAATTTTTAAGAAAATACCGGACCTACAAATGATTTTTTATAAGACCAAAGAAGAGATAGAAATAATGCGGCATAGTGCTTTGCTCGTAGGCGAAACATTAGCTGCAGTGGCTGCCATTATTAAACCCGGCGTTACTACCATGCAGCTTGATAAACTGGCACATGAATTTATTAGTGATAACGGTGGAGTGCCAAGTTTTTTGGGCTACAGGGGCTATCCATACGCCGCCTGCATTAGCGTAAACGATGCAGTGGTACATGGTTTTCCTACTAACGATGAATTAAAAGAAGGTGATATTGTAAGTGTGGATGTGGGTGTTTTTAAAAATGGATTTCATGGGGATAGCGCTTACACCTTTGCTATCAATACAATTTCTGATGAAGTAAAAAAACTGATGCAGGTAACCAAAGCATCTCTATATAAAGCCATCGAAAAGGCTGTAGTTGGCCAGCGTATCGGCGATATCGCCTACGCCATACAAGATTATACCGAAAAACAACACAAATACGGCATCGTTAGGGATTTGGTAGGCCATGGCCTTGGCCGTGAACTACACGAAGAGCCTAACGTACCCAATTTTGGTAAAAGGGGTGAAGGAACAAAGCTTAAAGAGGG
>JAYUTQ010000208.1:0-3854 GCA_043755055.1 Chitinophagaceae bacterium
TTGAAATCATGGCTGGATATAGGTGATCAATTTTTTTCAGATGACGCAATTCAAATAAACGCATTGCCATCCTTCCTGTTTGGTGCAGACTGGTTGCAGCGAAGCAAAAAAGCTGGTGATGAACATGTTTCTTTTAAAGCACAATCAGATCTTGATGTTTACATAGGCACAAAGCAATCTGGAAAAATATTTGAAGCAAACAGGCAGTTTGAAAAGACCAATTCCACATTAATTACCGACGAAGCCGGAGGAACTATTTATGAAATGTATAAGCAACGTTATCAGAAACGTGATGAGGTGAGTTTGTACATCAGCGAACAACACTTTTTAGCTATTCAGCCTGCCAACAATATGCAACCAGCTTACGACCTTAAACCCATTACCCAATACAGAACCGGTGCTGTTAAACTAAATGAAAACATCGCCAAAGATTCTGTAAACGGAAGGCTCTGTGCTGTAGTAAAAACCAATATTCAAATCGCTGTTGATTACTCCATACAAACTGGTGTGGGAGACCGGTATTCTTTTACGGTTAAGTATTTTTATGGTAACAAACAAATAGGCGGCACACTACAGTTGCTGGATGCCGTTGGTAATATCATGCAGGAAGAAGCGGTTAATTTTAATAGTACCATTGTGGGTAAATGGAATCAGTTCACTGTAAATACCAATTCGCAAATAAATGCAGGCAATTATACGATAAGATTAATTGTGGAAAATGCAGCCGGTTTGGTGCTGAGCAGTGTGGATGTACAGTAAGGTCTCATACTGAATTTTGAAAATTTTGATGTTACCGGACCTTGGAAAGGTTTTTCCCCTCTCCGAGAGGAGAGGGGTTGGGGTGAGGCGATATTGACTGGCATCAGATTGCAACGAATTAGTTAAATAAAATTGGTTAAGTCACTAAAAATTGAACGCATTCCATACATGAAAAAAAATATCACGATTCTTCTTTTTTTAATATTGCCTGTAATCGTTTTTTCACAAGGTTTGCAGCTTTCCTCACTTCAATGCGAAAATAAAACCAACCCACTTGGGGTAGAAAGCAAAACGCCATTATTAAGCTGGCAATTACAATCTGGTCAACGTAATATTGTGCAGCAGGCCTACCGAATTCTGGTGGCAGATGATTCGCTGCTGCTCAAAAAAAACATAGGGAATATCTGGGATTCTAAAAAGGTACAAAGTACCGCCTCAATCAATGTTCCTTTTAATGGAGCATTGTTGCAGTCAGCCAAAACCTATTATTGGAAAGTAAAGGTGTGGGACAATAAAAACAATACATCATCCTGGGCTGCAAATGCAGTTTGGCAAATGGGTTTGCACAATACCAGCGACTGGAAAAATGCAAAATGGATAGCATATGAAAAGCTACCCGATAGCAATTTGATCATTCCCGCAGCACACGGAAAAGGAAAGAAGGAATGGGGCATTGGTAAAAATATTTTGCCATTGCTACGCAAAGATTTTTTACTCTTAAAATCTGTAAAAAAAGCCACTGCTTTTATAAGTGGTCTCGGGCATTTTGATATGCATCTGAATGGCGAAAAAGTAGGTGATCATTTTTTGGATCCCGGCTGGACCATGTACACTAAACATGCATTGTACGTAAGTTTCGATATTACAAATCAAGTTAAAAACGGAGCTAATACCATCGGCGTAATGTTGGGTAATGGTTTTTACTACATTCCCCGTGAACGCTATCGAAAACTAACCGGGGCCTTTGGTTACCCAAAAATGATTTGCAGGATGTTGGTGGAGTATGCCGATGGAAGTACAGAAAATATTGTAAGTGATAACAGTTGGAAGACGGCAGCTGGCCCTATTACTTTTTCAAGTATATATAGTGGCGAAAATTATAATGCCACACTGGAACAGCCCGGATGGGATAAGCCTGGCTTTAATGATAATGATTGGTTTGATGCAACACTCGTTGATGGCCCGCCGGTTCTTAATTCGCAAATGGCCGAACCTTTAAAAATCATGGAAACCTTTGAGGTAAAAAAGGTAACACAAGTTATAGGTAATTGTTATGTGTACGACTATGGCCAAAACGCTTCAGGCATTCCCCGAATAACCGTTAAAGGAAATAGAGGAGATACGGTACGCATTGTTCCGGCGGAATTATTGAATGATAATGGCACAGCCAATCAAAAAAATACAGGTAGCCCCGCATACTTCGATTACATTCTAAAAGGTGATGGCGAAGAAATCTGGCAGCCACAATTTATGTATTATGGCTTTCGGTATTTGCAAATAGAAAAAGCAGTGCCTGCCGGCGAAGTAAATCCGTACAATTTGCCTGTTGTTTTGCGTTTGGATGCATTGCATACAAGGAATGCAGCCAAAAGATCAGGCTCTTTTGAATGCTCATCTGAGCTGTTTAATAAAACGGAAAAGCTGATAGACTGGGCTATTAAAAGTAATATGGCAAGTGTGTTTACCGATTGTCCGCACCGTGAAAAGCTTGGCTGGCTGGAAGAAGCACATCTTGTTGGAAGTTCCGTTCGATACAATTACGACATTGCTACATTATGCAAAAAAGTAATAGAAGATATGAAAGCCGCCCAAACTGCCAATGGCTTAATACCAGAAATAGCTCCGGAGTTTGTGCAGTTTGATGAGCCATTTCGGGATTCGCCTGAATGGGGTAGCAACAGTGTTATTTTGCCATGGTATGTGTATCAATGGTATGGCGATAAAAAAGTGCTTTCAGAAAGTTACAGCATGATGAAACGCTATCTGGAATATCTTAAATCTAAAGCTATTAACCATATTCTAACACAGGGCCTCGGCGATTGGTACGACCTCGGCCCAAAGCCGCCCGGAGTTTCGCAACTCACAACACGGGGTGTAACAGCAACGGCCATGTATTATTACGATCTTACCATCATAACAAGGATTGCAAAATTACTAGGCAAAACAAAAGATGCTTTTACGTATTACAATTTATCAATAGATGTAAAAACGGCTTTCAACAAAGCATTTTTTAACGATACCACAAAACAATATGCCACTGGCAGCCAAACAGCCAATGCCATGGCGGTTTATATGAAACTGGTAGAACCTCAAAATAAAGACGCTGTAGTAGCCAATATCATCAAAGATATCCGCAGCCGAAACAATGCACTCACTGCAGGTGATATCGGTTATCGTTACCTACTCCGTGTATTAAACGTTGAAGGTCGTAGTGATGTTATTTTTGATATGAACAGTAGAAGCGACGTGCCTGGTTACGGTTTCCAATTGGCACATGGGGCCACCGCACTAACAGAAAGCTGGGCTGCACTCCCTTCAGTTTCTAACAACCATTTTATGCTCGGCCATATACTCGAATGGTTTTACAGCGGCCTTGGCGGTATACGCCCTGCCGAAGGCTCTGTTGCATTTAATAAAATTGATATTCGTCCGGAACCAGTTGGAGATGTCAAATTCGCTAAAGCCAGTCATATTTCCCCTTATGGCCTTATTAAAAGTGAGTGGAAAAAATCAAAAAATGGTTTTGAACTTACAGTAGAAATTCCTGCAAATACTAGAGCTACGGTTTATTTATCCGCCGCTAAAAATGCCATCATCTCCGAAGGTGGTAAAACCATAAAACCAACCAGCTATAAAGCCGGAAAGGCATTGATAGCAATTGGTTCGGGTAGTTATCGCTTTGTGGTAAAATAGCAAATTACAACTATATATTTGGGGCTGTGGGCAATGATGCTATAATCAGCTTTTGTTCGGGCTGCTTCGGGCTTCGCTTCGCTACGGTTTTTTGCCTTAACAGGCAAAAGAACTAAACCTTTCGCATCCCTGGCGCTTGCATAAGTCTCTCATAATCCCATTTCAATTGAACGGATGTTAAT
>JAYUTQ010000209.1:0-8878 GCA_043755055.1 Chitinophagaceae bacterium
TGCAGTGAAGAATTTACGATTACCTTTTGTTTTATCTTCGTAAAAATATCCTCCACGTACAAAAAATTGATCATTATAGCTATACTCTGCACCTAAACCCACCTGGTACTCTGCTAATTCACCTTTAAAAGAGCCTGCATCACCAAAAGAAGAGAACCAGCTGTTAACTATACCCTTAGAACGGTAATCATTCAAAGCATTTGCATCTGTAGCGCTATCGCCGCTGGCTAAAGGTGGTGTAGGAACCATTAACTTATTTGCCTCAATACCAAAAGTAATTTTGTTGCTTTCATCAAAAGCCGATGTATAAGAAAGACCAATACCTAAGTTTGCTGGGATATAGTCTTTTTGTTGTGCGTTATTCGTGTAAGATATTTTAGAACCCAAATTGCTCAAAGCTATACCTGCACGGAAACCTCCTCCGGTTTCTTTTGTATTATCATAGTATAAGGCAAGATCACCGGCAACTGCACTACCGGCTTTGTATGTAACACCGTTGGATGCAGCATAACCACGGGTAAGGTTACTATTGATGTAGCGTATTGCAACGCCTAATGCTACCTTATCAGATACTTTGCGGCTGTAGCCTAAATCCACGCTAACCTCTGTTGGTTTTCCGGTAGAAATATCACGGCCACTAAAATCTGTAAATTGTATAGAACCAAGATTAAAAAAACGCATTGAACCCGAAACTGCCGATTGATCGTCTAATTGATAATATCCGGCTAAAGAAGCAAGAAATACATCGTTTACACCCAAATCTTTTAACCATGGCGTGTACGTAAGAGAAACGGCTGATTTACTTTTTGCAAATGGCGTTTTAGCAATATTCCAAAAAGATGAATTGGCATCGGGAGAAGTAGCCACACCCATATCGCCCATACCACCACTGCGGGCATCTGGTGAAATACGAAGAAACGGTGTTGCAGAGGTTACTACGTTGATAGGATCGGCTTGCGAAAAAGCCTGAGAAGATAATGTAACAGCACATAATAATGCTGCGGTTTTCAGTTTTGGTCTCATTGAGTCAGTATTTGTTTTGTTTACAACGAATCGGTGGCTAAAATAGTATTTTAATAGACACCTTGGGAAAATTTCAAATTAAAAGAAGGTAGAAAATGTGTCGATACAAAACTGGTTTAAATGAAATACGAATCTAAAGTAAATATAGTTTTTGAAAAGACGCCTTTTTTTCTCCATTAGCTGCCTGAATAATTATTTCATACAGGTAAACGCCTTTTGCCAATTTGCTTCCGTATTGATCTTTTCCATCCCATGAAATATCATTTTCCCTTGTGCCTGTGGCAAAAATGTTTTGAGCTATTTCTTTTACAATTTTTCCTGCCACGGTATAGATGCGTATGCGTACGTTTAAAATATTACCTGGCTGATTGTGTTCAAACCAAAAATGTGTATTTGTGGAAAAAGGGTTTGGATAATTGTACACATGACCAATACTTAATTGCCTTGATGGCTGAACATTAAAAGTAATGACCGCAGCATTTGAATTATTTACCACATCCCATGCTTTTAGTGTTAGTGTGTGCAGTCCTTCTTCTAGCTCTGGTAGCTGAAACCGAACAGTGCCCTTTTGGTAACTGCCTGTTTCACCTTCGTAAAAATCGTTGAGCACAATGGTGTTTCGGGGATTATTGTCAATAACTGCTGTAATATCATGGCCAATACCTGTACCCACAGTATTGATGCCACTTGAATCTGATAAATTAACCAACAGCAATGGCTTTTCTCCTGTAATACCGCCGTTAACAAACTTTTCATCGTTCAGGTACAATTTTATTTCAGGGCCAGTATTATCCATTATAGTGGCTGAGCTGTTTCCACCAATCCATATATTGGTATTTACGCCGCTTGCATCTTTTTGCTGATCATCGGCATACATACTAATGCGGCCTTTACCAAACTGGTAATTAATATCCCTGGGCACTATAAATTGAAAATTAAACTTGCCGGCAGTCACTTTTACCTTGCCTTTATACAATGCATTTGTTTGCGACTGAAATGCTGCAACATTACTGCCCGGATCATTGGCAAGCGTTGCAATAGTTTGAGGTTTATCAAAAATGGTGGCATAAAGTGTACCATTGAAATCGGGAAGTAAAATATTATTGGCATCTCTTACTTCGCCGCCAAATGTATATCTGCCAAGGGCTTTCAGCGAATCGTTACCCGAAATAATTGGCTGATTGTTAAGCGTAGTAAGCACAGTTTTAAATTGAGGATAAGCGATTCGCAAAGCAGGATCCCCGAGCAATGTAAATTTGCGGTTATTCAAAATATCGCCACTAAACTGATAGGTATAATTTTTTGCTTGTTTGGTAGCATCGCCAAGCCGCAGGTATTGGCCATTTACAGGCTGTAGTGCAATCCGCAGGTAATTATCGTTCATTACTTTATTACTAAATGCAAAAACGAGTCTTGTTGTGGTCATTAAAGCAATGGCACCTTTTGCGGAACCGTGGAGTAAATATTCGCCAATAGAAGGTTGTGCAGGATTATCATACGGAGCAAAATCGCAGGTGGCTGTAATAAAAAGTGGTAGTTTATTTTCGTTACCAAAGCCATCAATCATCCCTTGTTCCAGCACAGCTTCGTCAGCAAGGCGGTTGTACCCACCGTGGCCGCTATAATTCCATATAAGGTTGCCAGCCTGCATTTGGTTGGTAATAGCCTCATTTACCAATGGATAGCGGCTTCCGCCATTACCACTCTCCTGCCGGTATGCATCCAGATAAATTTTATTTTGGTTTAAAATAGTATTGGCTGTGGTAGCAGTAGTCGTAATGGTTTCGGCATCGTTAAAATGCAGGTTGCCGTCTTCATCATCGGCTACAAAAGTGGAAGTATTTCTCCACGGGCCAAATGCTGCTGCGGACGTATAATTAATTATTTTATCTACCATTATTTTAGCCGCTGCCAATGTACCAACCGGTAACCTTCCAATGCCAATATCTAGCAATGGAGCCGGTGCTACTTGTGCTATATCATCTAAGTCGTTCAGGTAGCCAAAATAATCATCGGATGCATGGGTAAGCAAGGGATCGCTGCTATTGATGCTTTGGTATGCAGGTACAAAATTGGTATTGTTTCCAATCCGGTTTTTATAATCGAAAGAGGCATCGCCAAAAAGCAATAAATACCTGGGTTGTTTGGTGGTGTCTCCTGCTGCACGGTCGTAAAACATTTTTATATAATCACGGATTGTAGTAGGGTCACCTGCGCCACTGCCAAACTCATTAAAAATTTGGGTAGTAGTAGTCACAATGGTTTTTAAATTATCTTTTGTGCTATGATGTTGTGCCAGCCGGTTAGCTTCCTGTAAAAATTGTGGTGCGGTAATGATAATAAAATCGGCTACAGAAACGGCATGGATATTTTGATTTTCCACTATGCCAAAATTTTGTGGTGCAGGAAAATTATTACCTGTAAAGGCCACAAATTCGTGCAGCCTGTTTATCGGATGCACAAAGCGATAATCGGTACCATTTAAAGCACCCTGCACAATGTAAGGTTGCAAAGGATTGGTAATGTTCCATACCTGCAAACCTGCACTGGCATTGGCTATCATAAATTCCCCTACCCTACCCGTAGCTACAGATGACCAATCTCTGAAAGACAGTTGCTCTGTAGATTGCATGGATAAATTTCTTCTTGAAAAAACCTCGAACCAGTTAAGCCATCCCTGTGCATTCATAGTGCCGGGAGTAAAGTTAAAAGACACATTGGCTGCGCCGGTTACCGATGGTGCAGAAACAGTTTGTGTTACCTGCGTAACATATGTATCAAAAAAACCACCTGACACTGCAATGATGTTGCTTTGACCAGCAAGCTGGTTATTGATTCTTGCATCAAAACGACTTGCTGCACCTACGCTACGGCCTGCAAGCTGGTACTGCAAACTGACAGGTGCATTGGGTAACAGATTATTTAAAGTTGTGCTGTATGTTCTGCTCAATGTATTGCCGGGTATATTACTAAACTCATCGCCAAACCACTCCCTGCCACTGCTTAAAAAGTTAATGCTGTCTTTATCAAAATAATACCGGTCGTCAAAGCTTCGGATGGTTTGATTGGGGGGCTCTGTAAAATTAAAACTTGCTATTCTTTTGCCTGTACCACCAATTGTAATAAAGTAAAATGCAAGGTCGCTGTACAAATTTTTGGTGTGGCTAAACCGCTGATTTACGGAGTCTTTCTGCCAACTATCAGCTCCGCTGCTATAAAATAGAAAGTAATCATTGCCATTGAAAATACCATCACCGCCATCATTTACTACAATAGCATTTTCCAATAAATCATCCGGCCTTGGTATTGCATTATTTTCAGGCAGCATACTGCCGCCATTGCCATACAGTCTAATGGCTGATGATGCTATGTTAGCAGTATTAACGCCAAGCTGACTGAGTTGGGGCACTGTTATTTTATATATACCTGCATCTTTTACCCCAACCTTATACCACTTACCTGTAGCTAATACCGATTGACTGGTATAAACCCGCTGGCCGCATACATTAACAGCGGTGATAAATAGTAGTATAATAAATGCTGTTCTAAACATTGAGACTCAAACCTACATTAATAACCAATTCGGATAATTGTTTCAACCGTTAAGAAAATATCATTGGAAGTTAAATTACTAACATACTATTATGAAAGGCATTAGCATTTAAAAGAACCAAACACAAGTTCAAACCCGTAAATTGTCGCATGAAAAAGCTTTTTGTAATTCTATTTTCTGTCTTATCAGTTTCGAGCAGCATGGCCGCACCTACCGACTATATTAACCTATCCCAGCAATTGTTATATGCTGCCCGTACCGGTGATGCCGACGCTAAAAAATACATAGACACATTAGCTGATGCAAACCTAACCGAATTACAATCGCAACTGGATAACGACGATAAACGGAAAGCATTTTGGATAAACCTGTACAATGCCTACACCCAATACGAACTTCGAAAAAGCCCTGAACAATACAAGAAAAGAAGCACATTTTTTGGTGCATCATTTATAACTATTGGCGGCGAAAAGGTAAGTCTGGATAAAATAGAACACGGCATACTTAGAAGAAGTAAAATAAAATGGAGCCTGGGTTATCTCAACAAATTATTTCCATCAAAATTTGAAAAACAATTTCGGGTACAGCAGCTGGATAACCGCATCCATTGGGCACTTAATTGCGGCGCTAAAAGCTGTCCTCCCATTGCATTTTATGATCCGGCAAAAATTGAAAAACAATTGATACTTGCTCAAAAGGCATATTTAAAAGGTGATTGTATTTACAAAACCGAAGAAAATACTGTTTACGTTCCCAAGCTCTTCAGTTGGTTCCAACACGATTTTGGAGGTAAAAAAGGAACAAAAGAAATTTTAAAATCAGTGGGCGTTATTACCAATGAAGCAAATCCAACGATTAAATACCTTGATTACAGTTGGGATTTGTACCTGGATAAGTTCAAGGACGACACAGAGTAGCGAATAAATGTTCGTCTGGCATCAATCATCTTCTCCTGCATCTTTCAAAACACATCGCAGGAATATTTCCTCTTTTTTTATTAATCCGTACGTTTGCGAGTTCTATGCAAAAAGATACCATGAAAGACCTGCAGAGGCAGCAGGCTTTAGAATATCATGCCAAGGGCCGGCCCGGCAAAATAGAAGTGGTGCCCACCAAAGAGGCCAAAACCCAACGAGACCTTAGCCTTGCCTATAGCCCCGGTGTGGCTGTTCCCTGCCTTGAAATCGTAAACGATCCCGAAGCCATTTATAAATACACAGCCAAAGGCAATCTGGTAGGTGTTATCAGCAATGGTACTGCCGTGTTGGGCCTTGGTGATATTGGTGCTGCCGCAGGCAAACCCGTAATGGAAGGCAAGGCGGTTCTGTTTAAAATTTTCGCCGATATTGATGTGTTCGATATAGAAATCAATGAAAAAGACCCGGAAAAATTTGTGCAGATTGTAAAGTCGCTGGAACCCACTTTTGGAGGTATTAATCTGGAAGACATCAAAGCTCCGGAATGCTTTTACATAGAACAACAGCTAAAAGAGCAAATGAATATTCCGGTGATGCACGACGATCAGCATGGCACGGCCATCATCAGCAGTGCGGCTTTGCTTAATGCGTTGGAGCTGCAAAAGAAAAAAATAGACAAGATTAAAATTGTGGTAAACGGTGCAGGTGCAGCCGCTATGGCTTGTGCCAGATTGTATGTGGCCCTTGGTGCGAAGTACGAGAATTTTACCATGTTCGACATTAACGGGGTACTGCATAAAGACCGGAACGACCTTGATGAAAACCGGGTAAAATTTGCAGTAGATACCAGAAAAAAAAATATGAATCTGGCAGATGCCATGAAAGAGGCTGACGTGTTTTTAGGCCTTAGTGTAGGCAATGTGGTAACTCAGGATATGGTAAAAAGCATGCCCAAAAACCCAATTGTTTTTGCCATGGCCAACCCTAATCCGGAAATTACTTACGATGATGCAACGGCTGTACGAAAAGACATCATCATGGCCACAGGCCGCAGCGATTTCCCTAATATGGTAAACAATGTACTGGGTTTCCCTTACATTTTTAGAGGTGCGTTGGATGTACGTGCCACACAGATTAACGAAGCCATGAAACTGGCTGCTGTAAAGGCTTTGGCCGAACTGGCCAAAACACCGGTCCCCGAAATTGTAACATTGGCCTACAACGAAAAGAGTATTCTTTTTGGCCCAACCTATATTATTCCCAAACCGCTGGATCCGAGGCTTTTAGCTACCGTAGCTCCGGCCGTAGCCAAGGCAGCGATAGAAAGCGGTGTGGCCAAAAGTCCCATCACCAATTGGGATAATTATGTACTGAGCCTCAATAAAAGACTTGGTTTGGACAATCAGTTAATGCGGGTAATTGGTTCAAAGGCCCGAAAAGATCCAAGGCACCTTGTTTTCCCCGAAGGGGATAATGTTAAAATACTAAAAGCTGCACAAATTTGTGTGGATGAGGGCATCTGTTACCCCATTTTATTGGGCGAAGAAAAAAAGATACAACGCATAGCCGAAAATAATGGGGTAGATCTGGAAGGCATCACAATTGTAGACCCCAAAACGGACGAAAACGAAGATAAGCGCCGGGTATTTGGAGAACAGTTTTTTGCCAAACGTGGCCGAAAAGGCGTGAACCATTACGAGGCTATTAAAATAATGAAAGACCGCATGCATTTTGGATGCATGATGGTAGAAAATGGCGAAGCCGATGGTATGCTTGCCGGCCCTAATAAAGATTATGCAGGGTTAATACGGCCTGCCTTACAAATTATTGGTACAGAAAATGGCGTAAAAAGGATTGCCGGTATGTACATCCTTATTACCAAACGTGGGCCGTTGTTTTTGGCCGACACTACCGTAAACTTTAACCCAACTGCCGAAGAACTTGCCGATATTACCATGATGGCAGCTAAGGAAGTGAAGCAATTTAACATTAGGCCAAGGGTGGCGATGCTGAGTTATAGCAATTTTGGTAGCAGTACAGGCCCCGAAGCAAAGCTGATAGCGGATGCCCGCCGCATTGTAAAAGAACGGGACCCGAACCTGATAATTGATGGTGAGATTCAGGGAAACATGGCATTCAATAACGAGATGCTGAAAGAAAATTATCCCTTTAGCGAACTGATAGACCAGGAAGTAAACACCCTGATTTTCCCCAACCTTGCGGCTGGTAATATTGCCTACAACCTGCTACGTGAAATTGGTGGCGCCGATGCTATTGGCCCTATTTTATTGGGCATTAAGAAACCCGTACATGTACTACAACTCGGCAGCACCATCCGCAGTGTAGTTAATATGGCTTTAATTGCAGTAATTGATGCACAGATTAAATGCAAAATGACGGTGGAAGAAAAAGAAGAAAGAAAAAGGAAATGGTGGAAGCGGAAATAGGGTTCGGTTGGCAGTTATTAAGTTGGCAGTTGGCAAATCAGTTCAGTTTTGTTAGTCATTTCATTTGTAATTCTCTTTCTATGAACCCAGCGAAAGAATTGCCCTGATTCGGCGATATTGGCGAACGTTGTAAATACCGTAACCTTAAGGGACTACGTTCCTCTAATTGCTACTATTAAGCGACATGCTTTAATTATTCAAACCTATTTAGCTATCAAAAAATGACCAGCGAAACCAACTTGCAGACCTTACTTAAAAGTCTGAAGCCTGAGCTTCACAGCGGCGATTATGTTTTTTGCTCCATCCCGGATTCGGTCATTATTCATACCTCAGATATTATTTTGTTGTTTAAAGAAACTGAAGGCCACACTGTAATTATTAAAAAAGAAACAGCAGACAAGCTGCAACTCGGCTACTCATTTGTTGCTTCGTGGATTACACTTGCTGTTCATTCTTCATTACAAGCGGTTGGTCTTACAGCAGCATTTTCTACAGCACTTTCTGCCGCAGGTATCAGTTGTAATGTGGTAGCTGCTTTTTACCACGATCATATTTTTATAGATAAAAAAGATACTCAAAAGGCTATTGAAGTGCTTACAAGTTTGGCTGATGAATAATGATGAATTCCATTTCGTTCTCAATAGCCCATGCATACAAAAGCCGCCCAAACTGAGCGGCTTTTGTTATTCTATCAAGGGTTTCTTTATTGAAAATTGCCCATTGAGCATTGATTATTGAACATTCCCTTAAGTTCTAGTTAGTCAAAAGAATTATTCTCCCCAAACATTGTCTTCACCTTTAATCCATTTCTTCACCAATTCTGTGGTGATAGATTTGGGACGCTCTAACGGGAAGGCAAGGGCTCTGTCCCAGCAAAGGCTTGCCAGTACACCCAATGCACGGCTTACGGCAAACAACACGGTGTAAAATTCATACTC
>JAYUTQ010000210.1:0-3846 GCA_043755055.1 Chitinophagaceae bacterium
CCTGGCAAGAATAGCTGCTGCTAAAAAAGATTATGCCACAGCTATTAAATTGTACGAAACCGCCGATACGTTGGTGTCTGATTATTCTTTTCAGCAAGAATTAATAGACATTTATAAGCAAACCGGCGATAATGACAGGGCAAATATTGCAGGCAAAAAAGTAATAGATGTGCTTATGAAACATGCACAGAGTGGCATCAACGACGAAACCGTAGGCCACTATGCCGACCGTGAGTTATCGTATGCTTATCTTAAAATGGGCAACTACGATAAGGCGCTGGAACATGCCATAACCGAATACAACCGCCGCCCCAATAATATAGATGTAAATGAAACTGTGGCCTGGGCTTATTATAACAAAGGCGAATACGCCAAAGCCTTGCCTTACATAAAAACTGCATTGAAAACCAACAGCAAAAACCCAACCTTGCTTTGCCGTGCCGGTCTTATTTTTAGTAAAAATGGCGATGTGGCCAATGCTAAAACCTATGTGGCCGAAGCATTAAAGAACAATCCTAACATTGCCGCCGATTTACGGATGCAGGTGCAGCCGATTATGTAAAAAATACCAGTCTTTGCGAGGCAAGGTTCTTGCCTTGCCGAAGCAATCTCTAGGAGAAGCCAGAATTGGCTTAATTTCCATAATGTGTAACTACTCTCCTGGAGGTTGCTTCGGGCAAGAACCCTCGCAATGACTGGGATTTATTTTAAAACTCAATCTGATTTTGAGTGAATAATATCTTCATGCAACCTCCAAAAACCATCCCGGCCACCAGAATATTCGCCGCATTTTTGATAATGCTATTGGCAAGCGGCAACCTGTTTGCCCATACCATTAACTACCAACTGGAGCAGGCTCCCACCGGGGATGTCATTTTATTTTACCTTAAACTGGGCTTCGAACACATCGTACCCAATGGCTTCGACCATATTTTATTTGTGGTAGGGCTTTGCCTGTTGAGCACTAAAATTAAAACCATTCTTTGGCAGGCCACGGCTTTTACGGTAGCCCATTCCATTACCTTGGCTTTAAGCATGAAGGGCCTAATTGTAACGCCGCCGGCTTTGGTAGAGCCCATCATCGCATTATCCATTGTATTTGTAGCGGTAGAAAATATTTTACTCACAGAGCTAAAACCATGGCGGGTTCTGGTGGTTTTCCTGTTTGGTTTAATCCACGGTATGGGCTTTGCCAGTTCGCTTAACGAAATTGGCCTGCCAAGAAACAAGTTTTTCACTTCTATAATATCGTTTAATGTGGGAGTGGAATTGGGGCAAATCGTCGTTATCGTTGGCGTATTTGTCCTCATCATTTTTGCCTTTGGCAAAAAACCCTGGTATCGCAAATTTGTAGTGTATCCTTTATCTGGTATCATCGCAGTAATTGCTGCTTACTGGACTATTCAGCGTTTATTTTTCAGTTAGTTTTTATTGTCCTCTGCTGTCGGAGGTGGCCGGTTCTTGCCTGACGGAGGTGTATTTTTCGCCACTTCAAGCAATTCCAACCCAACTTCTTGCAAAAATGTCAGGCATCCTTGCCGTGGCATTGATTTTGGTAAGCAGGCTTTGTAGCCAGGCTTTTGAACTACTATAAAGCCACATTGGCCTTCGATGTATCCGAACCATTCATCTTTTTGCCGGTAGCAGCTTCCCTTTTACGCAACCAGTTTGCACAAAGGGAAGTTCCTCAAAGTGATACAGTTGAACGGAGCGTCGCCAATGTCGCCCTATAGCATTACTACTGCTGGTTTACAAAAAAACTATTAGCAGCGCTAATTGGCCACATATCCTAATTCACAAATCACAATTCATAAATCAAACTATGTCTACAGGAAACATCCGGGTACAGACCGAAAACATCTTCCCGATTATTAAGAAATTTTTGTACAGCGACCACGAAATTTTTATCCGTGAACTGGTGAGTAACGCAGTAGATGCTACGCAAAAGCTGAAAACGCTGGCCGGTATGGGCGAATTTAAAGGCGAACTGGGCACTCCAAAAATTACAGTTCGTCTGGATGCTAAAAATAAAACCATCACCATTGCCGATCAGGGTATTGGCATGACGGGTGAAGAGGTGGACAAGTACCTGAATCAGGTGGCTTTTAGCGGTGCCGAAGAGTTTCTGGAAAAATACAAAGGCCAGAACGAAGCCAATATTATTGGTCATTTTGGCCTTGGCTTTTACAGCTCTTTTATGATTAGCGAAAAGGTGGAAGTAATTACCAAAAGCTATAAAGAAGATGCACAGGCCGTACGCTGGGAGTGCGATGGCAGCCCGGCTTACACTTTAGAAGACAGCCCCAAAACCGACCGTGGTACAGAAATAGTAATGCACGTAGATAAAGACAGCGAAGAGTTTCTGGACAAATGGCGCATTACCGGCATCCTGGAAAAATTCTGTAAGTTTTTACCCGTACCTATTTTTTTTGAAGATGTAAACGAAGAGAAAAAAGCACCAACAAATACCAAGGCAGAAGACGGAAGCGAGGTAACGGAAGTGGAAGAAATTAAGCCCATTAACAACACCAACCCGGCGTGGACCCGCAAGCCGGCCGACCTTACCAAAGAAGACTACGAGAATTTTTACAAAGAGCTGTACCCAATGAACGAAACGCCTTTGTTTTGGATTCACCTCAACGTAGATTATCCCTTTAACCTTACAGGTATCCTGTATTTCCCTAAGATTAAGCACAGCTACGAAATACAAAAAGATAAGATTCAACTGTATAGCAATCAGGTTTTTGTAACCGATGAGGTAAAAGATATTGTTCCGGAATTTATGATGATGCTGCAAGGTGTTATCGATAGCCCGGATATACCGCTGAACGTAAGCCGCAGCTATTTGCAAGGCGATGCCAATGTAAAGAAGATCAACAGCTATATCACCAAAAAAGTGGCCGATAAGCTGGATGAAATTTTTCGCAACGACCGTCCTTCTTTCGAAGAAAAATGGGAAAGCCTGGGTCTTTTTGTTAAGTATGGTATGATGACCGACGACAAGTTTTTCGACAAGGCCAAGAGCTTTTTGGTAATGCAGGATGTGGAAAGCAAGAAGTTTTTTACCATAGAAGAATACAAGTTTGCGGTAGAAAATTTGCAGAAAAATAAGGATGGCAAAACGGTAATTATTTATACCACAGATGCTGTACAGCAAGACTCGTATATTAAAGCAGCTAAAGCCAAAGGGTATTACATAGTACAACTTAACGACCTGATAGATGCAAGCTGGATTGGCCAAATGGAAAGCAAATTTGAGAACACACAGTTTACCCGTGTGGATGCCGACATAGCCGAAAACCTGGTAGATAAAAACGAGCAGAACGACAGCGTACTCAGCAAAGAGGATGCGGATAAAATACAAGAGCTTTTTAAAGCCAATATTGCCAACACCACCAGCAATATTGAGGTGAAAGGATTGAGTACAGATGCGGCACCCGTAATAGCTACCCGCCCCGAATTTATGCGCCGCATGAAGGATATGGCAAGTGTAGCAGGCAATAGCGGCATGATGGGTTTCTATGCTCAAATGCCCGACGAAATTAATTTTACCATCAACGGTAACCACCCCATACAGCAGCAAATACTGGCCGAAGCCGATACTGCCAAACAAGAGAAACTGGTTAAAAACCTGTTGGATCTGGCAATGCTAAGCCAGGGCATGTTAAAAGGAAATGACCTTACCGCTTTTATTAGCCGCAGTGTGGAGTTAATGGGGTGATTTGGTTGATTAGTTCATTGGTTGATTAGTAAAACAGAAAGCCCTCCGAATTTTCGGAGGGCTTTCTGTTTATTTTCAATTAAAAAAAACAAAATCATAATCTCTCTTTGCGCCCTTGCCCCTTT
>JAYUTQ010000211.1:0-3845 GCA_043755055.1 Chitinophagaceae bacterium
TTTAATTGTCAGCCTGCCCCACTAAGATTTAGTGTAGGCTTAGCAATTAACAGATGGGGCAGTCAAAATTTACGGTGTTCGTTACACGTCGGGGTTTCACTGTAAGTTGTGGAAACTTAAAAGTGGCCGCTTGTGAAAACCCCGCCGGCACAGTTCTGATTTTTTAGGGAATAAATTGGCTACAATCCTTTACTGTAATGCGTATTGGCTAATTTGGTAAAAATTAGCTTGACGCTAATGCGATTATTTCGGGGATATACACGGATTAATACCTGCAATGCAGGATTCGGAATTTGCAATTAACCCAGCTTTTTTTCCATAACATGGTGCGACACACTTACTTCAATAAAGCCATCGCCGTTTATTGTAAAACCGCATCTTTCATAAAACCCAATAGCGGTATCCCGGGCATGCATGGTTAGTTTTTTATAGCCCTTATCTCTGGCAAGTGTTTCGGCAAAGTTCATAATTGCCTGGCCTATACCCTTACCCTGCAGGTTATTTTTTACTGCCATTTGCCGCAGTTTTACGGTGTCGGCGGCTGTTTGGGTAAGCAGGCAGCAGCCGAGTATTACATCATCGTCAAAGGCGGCAATCAGTATATCTTCTTTTTCCTTTGCCAAATCTTCGGCAGTAAAAGACAGCCCGAGTGGCTTACGCAGTATTTCATCCCGCAGTTGTACCATTTGGGAATATTCTTTAGAGCCGTGGTCTATTTGCTTTAATGCCATACACTAAAAGTAAAATTGTAAATGCCAAAAACCAAATAATAGAAAAATGAAGTGGCCGGAATTATAAGAATGATGCTACGAATACACGAAGTAATGTTAAGTGGAACCCGTTTTTTTCTGACAACGTGAATGTTGTAAAATCATAAATCATAAATCCGACATCCATAAATCCCTTTACATCTGCATTTTACTTCCAAAAGCCAAATCCCCTGCATCGCCAAGGCCCGGAACAATGTAGCCTTTGGCAGTTATTTCGTCATCTATATCACCGCACCAAACAGTAATGCCGGGGTGTTCCCGAAGCAATAATTCCACCCCAATAGTACTGGCAATAGCACAAACCACATGTATTTGCAATGGTATTCCTTCTGCTTTAAGGTGGCTGATGGTTTTTACCAGCGAAGCACCTGTGGCCAGCATCGGGTCGCATATAATCAGGATGCGGCCATCCAGTTCCGGCGTACTCAGGTATTCCAGGCTTATTTCAAAACTATCGTCACGGGTATGTTTTCGATAGGCACTTGCAAAGGCATTATCGGCCCGGTCGAAATAATTTAGCAGGCCTGTATGCATAGGTAATCCGGCACGGAGAATAGTTGCAATCACTGGCTGCTGTTTCAGTCGCTTAGACGAGTGTGTGCCAAGTGGCGTTTCCACATCCATTTCTTCCCAAGGCAAATGCTTGCTAATTTCATAGCCAATTACTTCGGCAATGCGTTCTATGTTGCGGCGAAACCGCATCCTGTCTTGCTGAATGGTTACATCCCGCAGTTCGCTTACCCAATTACTTACAAGGCTGTGTTCTTTGCTAAGGTTATGTACCATATTCATATACAGGATTTTTTTGAGGTTTTATAAGATTGAAAACCGGGGCGTTATATTGCGAACGAAATTGAAGGTTTGGCTTTAGATTTTCAAATAAAAAATAGCAGGATGTATAGTTGGGCGTAACCCCAGCGAAAACCTCCGCAATTCAATGGAGCAAGCTGCCGGGGTCGGGCTTTCCGTTCCAAGTCCTCGGCGGCGAAATTGTACCAAAGCTTCGCTAATCTTGCAACCTACGCCGCCTGTGGGCTTTCCACTGCAATCCCTTACGCACACAACTAATTAACCAATCAATAAATCAACCAATCAACTAAAATGACTTACAGAGCCATAGGAATAATGAGCGGCAGCAGCCTCGACGGACTCGATATTTGTTTTGCCGAACTAGACGAAAGCGGCGGCAAATGGACTTACGAAATATTGGCATCGGCCTGTATGCCTTACAGCCTCGAATGGGTGGATAAACTGAGGAATGCCATCCATCTTTCCGCCAAAGATTATATGCGGTTGCACACCACTTACGGCCATTATATTGGGGAGCAGGTAAATGCTTTTATAGATGCCAATAACCTGCACCACCGGGTACAGTTAATAGCATCGCATGGCCATACCACCTTCCACGAACCGCAACATAAAATGACGGGCCAAATAGGCGATGGTGCCGCAATAGCTGCCACCACAGGCATTAATGTAGTCAGCGATTTACGGGCCATGGACGTAGCCCTCGGCGGACAAGGCGCTCCAATCGTTCCCATTGGCGAAAAGCTGTTGTTAGGCAATCATCAATACTTTTTAAACCTGGGCGGTATAGCCAATATATCTGTCAACCGTCAACCGTCAACCGTCAACAACTTAGGGCTTTCGGTCGACGGTGGACGGTCGACGGTTAGCCCGGCATTCATCGCTTTCGACGTATGCCCTGCCAACCGGGTACTCAATATGCTGGTGCAGGAAATGGGCCACGATTATGACGAAGGTGGTGCCATTGCCGCATCGGGAAATGTAGACGAAGCCTTATTGCAACAACTTAACAGCCTTGATTTTTACAAAGCCCCATACCCTAAAAGCCTCGCCAATGATTTTGGAACAGATATAGTTTTTCCCATTATAAAAAATGCTGGCTTATCCGTTCCAGATGCCCTGCGGACTTGCGTAGAGCATGTGGCGGTACAGATAAAAAATGCCGTGGTATTACTGGCCGGCGAATCGGCTCCAATTTCCGAAACATCCATGCTTGTTTGTGGCGGCGGAACGTTAAACGACTTTCAGATAGAACGATTAAAAGCCCTGCTTGCTCCACTCAATGTTACCGTAGTGGTGCCGGATAAAACCCTCATAGAATTTAAAGAAGCGCTAATAATGGCTTTGATTGGCGTTCTAAGATGGAGGGAAGAAAACAATGTACTCCATACCGTAACCGGAGCCAGCCGCAGCAGCATCGGCGGTGCAGTTTGGGTAGGGCAGGAAGCTTAGTTTTAAGGTGCAAGGATCAGGATTCAAGGTTCAGGGTTCAAGACGCCAGTTTTAAATCTTGTAATCCTAGTTTCCTGAACCTTGGACCCTGAGTCATTTATTGATTTATAATTCGTTGCGGCCGTAATCTGATTTGCTCGGCTTTTAATTTTTCGAACTTCAGGTTCTGGACTTTTTGGGTTTGTTGCTCCATTTTTATCACATCCGCCTTTTCCTTAAAATTGGGGTCAATGGTAGTTACAACCGTATTAAAAATCTGTGGATTTTTCTCAATAAAATTGGCCACCGCCACAACGCTGTCTTTAGCCACACTATTAACTTCTATTGGTTTTTTTATAATGATTTCGTGTTTGGTATCATCAAAAGCAATGTCCAAAGCCGCTATGTCCGGGTGTGGTATTTCACGGTTAAGACTTACTATTTTAAAACCCTTGTTATTGTACACACAAATCCAGCCAGGTGGTGTGGCTTTGCCCATGCTTGCTATGCTTCTTTTTATCAGTTTAAATGTGCCATCGGGTGCATTGTTGGTGGTGCCGTCATCGTAAAAAAACTTGGTATTGTCGCTTCCGCCGGGTGTTATCAGTCCTTTCACCGTCCAGTCTACCACAGGGTTAGATGAGGCTGTTATCTGAGATTTTAAAGTAAGAATAGAGTCGGCAGAAAATTTCAAGCTTTGGCTTAAAGTATCTATTTGCTTTTGCTGCTTACTGTTCATTACAAAATATTGCAGGGCCAGGCCCACCATTACCAGCAAAAAATAACCTGCAAAGGCACCTTTTAATTTCCAGCTCAGTCCTTTTACCGGGCCAATGC
>JAYUTQ010000212.1:0-1746 GCA_043755055.1 Chitinophagaceae bacterium
TTCAGTTATTATGCTAAGTTTGAAAGCCCAACTATTAATTTATGAAAAGGATATTGATAATGTTTGCTGCTGCCTTATTGCAAACATCTTTATTTGCACAGCCAAAAATAGTATTAGAAAGTTATACAGCTTATGCTTTGCCTGCGGAAGGTGAGGAAGGTCAATATCCAGATTTACATAATACTGAACACAACATTTTAAACTGGTTTAATCTAAAGCAAACCATCCATTACTTCTTTTATGTAAAAGAAACCGGCACGGTGAAAATAACACTGGAACTGGGCAGCCGTACTGCTAACGGTTATATTAAATGGACATGTAATGGTCAACAAAGGTTAATTGCCGTGCCTAAAGCCGATGCGTATATTCCTAAAAGAATTAATGCAGGTAAATTATATTTTTCAAAACCAGGTTTTTATGAACTCATTTTTTCTTGTGTAAATATGACTGGCACACAACCGCCAAATTTGGGCAATGTGATACTTACCGGAAAAATAGCCGCCACCATCCACGCCAACCATAAACCAAGAAAAAACGCAGCCAGCGTACACCTAAGCTATCCGATAAGTGATACCACACAGGCCATTGGTTTTTACAATGAACTCACAATACCCAAGGGTTTCGATCATTTATACACTTATTACATGGCCTGTGGTTTTAAGCGGGGCTATTTTGGTATGCAGGTAAATAGCCCAACAGAACGCCGCATAATTTTCTCCGTATGGGACAGTGGCACTGTACCGGACGAACGTAGTAAAGTAAAACCCGAAGACTTAGTACAAACTACCGGCAAAGGTGAAGGCGTGGTAGCCGAAGGCTTTGGCAACGAAGGCACCGGAGGCCACAGCCATTGGGTGTACAACTGGAAAACCGACAGCACTTACCGCTTTTATGTAACAGCCCTGCCCGATAGTAACGAGACCTACTATTCCGGCTACTTTTTTGTACCCGAACTACAACAATGGAAATTAATCGCCTCATTTAGAACACCAAAAGATGGTAAATACCTGAACGGCCTCTATTCTTTTGTAGAAAATTTTGATGGCAAAAATGGCCAGCTACAACGTAAAGCCCTTATTGGCGACCAATGGATACAAACCGAAGACCGTAAATGGCAGGAACTTACAAAGGCGAAATTTACCTACGATGCCACCGGCAAAGCCGGCGACCGAATAGATTATGAAGCCGGTACAGATAAAAATCATTTTTACCTCGGTAACGGCGGTTTTAAAGAAGCCAATGTAACTTATGCCGACAGTTTTAGCAGATATCCAACACTAATACCGCCAGTTATTGACCTATATAAAAATGCAGATAGTGCTGTGCAAACCACCAAAGAAAAGCAAGCCATTTTTGCAGCCATTGCCGCAGGCACATTGGATACAACCGGTTCGGTAAATGGTGTGTATTACAACATTTTGAAAGAAGGCACCGGCCGCAATGTTTTGCTTACCGATACGGTGGTGGCTTTTTACAAAGGCTCCATTTTAAATGGCGAAATATTCGACCAAACCAAGGCTGAGCCTGCCACATTTCCGTTGGCACGGTTAATAAAGGGCTGGCAATTAGCCGTGCCCATGTGCAAAGTAGGCGGCACCATCCGGCTGATTATACCTTCAGCAATTGCTTACAGCATCCGCACCAGAAGCGCAAAAATTCCACCCAACAGTATTTTGGTTTTTGATATTGAGGTGTTGAGTGTAAAGGGAATTGGTAAGGAGTGAGGAGTGATTAGTAATTAGTAAT
>JAYUTQ010000213.1:0-3831 GCA_043755055.1 Chitinophagaceae bacterium
CGTAAAATTGTTAATTGGTGTGTTTGCCATTGAAAAACTAATCTATGCAACGCATTGGACAAACTGGATGATCAACAATAATCTCAAGGACGTATGGGAGAAAGACAAGATGGCCGGAATATTTTATGCCATATATGGCATAAACGATTGGGTATTTTTCATTTTCTTTTTAATGGTTTTTATACAACTATACCGAAACCAAAAGAATAATTAAAGAAGCAATTAGTAGCAAATACTAGTCTGGCACTTGCTACTAATTATACCATGCAGCGTTTACTTTATAAAAAGTCATCCAAATATGAAATACATAATCTTACTAGCAGCATGCTTTTTAGGCACCCAAACATTTGCCCAGAAACTTAAACTGGATATGGATAAGCTAAAAAAATATTTGGACCAAAGTAAAGCCCGGCAAGGCTTTTCACCCACAAAACCCAAAAAGGAATTGTCGCAGCTATTTAACAATAAATCAATATTTGATACCGCTCAATTTTCTCATAATATTACTCAGGGTGACGTGTTTATTTTACCGCAGGATAATATGCCTTGCCTGAAACCAAAGGAAAATGACCTGGCCTACAATATGCCATACTCAATTCCACAACCTTTTGCAAATAATATAAAAGCTGCTGCCCAAATTCCCAATGCTTATCAGGGCAGGCAGCTTATTTTGGTATTGCCAAAAAGTGTTAATTCACCTTCAACTGGTAAATAGACAACCCTTATAATTTTAAATTAAATTGAAAACACTACTTACCCTTTCTCTGTTAATAATCTCAGCATCTCAATTAAACGCACAAACCTGCGAAGTACTGATACCTGAACTAAAAGGCGAATATGTAGGCGAATGCAAAAGCGGCAAAGCCGACGGCATTGGCACTGCCACAGGAAAAGAAGATACTTATGGGGGACAGTTTAAAAAAGGGAAACCCAATGGCCGTGGCACCTGGACATGGAAAGACGGACATAAATATATGGGCGAATGGAAAGACGGACTAATGGACGGAACCGGCGAAATGCATTTTACCAACATTGATGGCGCCGACAGTATGGTACCGGTTGTTTATGCAAAGGAAAAGCCGGTAGCCGAAACGAATGAACCTTATAAAATTTATTTTGCCGCTGGCAATATTGCTAAAATAAAAGTAGAAAAAACAAACGTCGCCGACCAAATAGTGGTGGAAATGGAAAGCACTAGTGGGGGCAACATATCTATTTTAGGAGGTACAACAAGTATTCCCATTCTTACCGATATTGAAATTGTAAAAGGCATGTACAATCAGGTAACTGCTACCAATACAGCAAAGCGGTCCATCACCCGCATACTGCAACCTGCTTATCCTCTTAGATTAAGGTTTAAGGCCGGTGGCCAAAACGTGGATATTGCTTTTAATGAGGCTACAGGATACAAAGTGTACATTCAGTTAAATCAATAAAGCTGCTACTGTTACACCACTTACAGACACAAATCAAATACTTTAATTGCTTATTAAAAGAAGTACCCGTTATAAGATCAACTGCTATTTTTTTTGTGCCATATCACCAATAGCTACAGTTTTTTGACTCAAAATAAGAAAATATTTTTAAGAAACTTCCCTTCTTTTTAAATTTTTTTAGTTTCTTTGAAAACAAAATAAAAATTATTTTATGAAGAAACTGTACACAATTACGCTTGTACTACTTGTTTTTGCCACATCTTATGGTCAGCCTTTTAACAACATTTGGCAAAAAAATGCAAATTCAGTAGATTATACATGGTTTACCCCTACCGGAAACGACGTAAACAGTATTGAGTATAACCCGGCAACAGGCAGATTACTGGTTGCAAAAAGAGGCAGTGCAATTTATATTATCGACCCTGCTAACGGTGCACAAGTGGGAACGATGAATGTGACAGGTATTACCGATGGCTTAAGATTTAACAAAATAAGGGTTACAAGCGATGGGGTTATATACGCCATCCAAATTGTTACCAGCCCGGGAAATGTAAACATTTGGCGTTGGGCTGATCAAAATGCTGCACCTGCACTATGTGCCACTTTCGCCTGTACAGAACGTTGTGGCGATGCATTCGGATTATCTGGTACCGGAACCAATACTATTTTGTACGCAAGTGGGTCAGGCACTACCGCGAATGCATTCAATATTTACATACTCAACACTTTTAATGGTACCAACTTTTTTCTTGAAAGTAAATTAACCATGACCTCATCCCCTACCACTAACCAACAATGGGCCAACCGAACAGTGGAACCGGTAAGCAATAGCCTCACCTCCGATTTGTGGATAAAAGGTGGTGGTTTTGTTGCCAGAAAAATTTCAGTAGGCCCATTAAATAGTGGTGTTCGCACAGGAACCTTGGTTACTACAATTCTTGATGGCACGGGTAACGGCCAGGCATCTGTAGGTTATGGCGGCATGCGGCATGTAACCAGCCCCGGCGGAAATAAATTCCTCATTTTTTCCGGAGGAAATAACTCAAATGCCGGCACTAAAATGAAAATGATCAACGTAACAGATGAACTTAATCCTGTGACGTTTGGATTAGATTCACTTGGTGATCCTTCCACTTACATTACAAATGGCAATGGAACCGGTGATGCAACGTATAAATTTGAAGGGGATGGCTATACCGTTTTCTACCTTTCTACCAACAATGGTATTGAAGCCACAAGGGCAGGCGGGCAGGAACTTCCGGTAACCTTCGGCAGCTTTAATGCAAGTATCAGAAACAAATCAGTTCTGTGCGATTGGAATACTTTAATGGAAAATAATAACGATGGTTTTGCAATTGAAAAATCTATAGATGGCCGCAACTTCTCCAGAATAGGATTTATTAAAAGTATGGCAACAAATGGCAACAGCACTGCGCCGCTTCAATATCAGTTTGAAGATACCCGGCTGCTAAAAGGTAAGAGCTACTACCGTCTAAAACAACTTGATAAAGATGGCAAGGCCAGTTATTCTCAAATCAGGGCCATCCAATCTGCCAATGTAAATGCACTTTCGGCTACTGTTTTATCAAATCCAATACTGGACGAAATAAAATTAAATGTAAAAAGCCCGGCAGATAAGAAGGTATTGATAACGGTGATCAATGCATCAGGTGCTTTATTGATGAGCAAGCAACAGCAAATTTTAAGTGGAGAAAATAACCTGGCTTTACCATGTAATAATCTGCCCAAGGGTGGAGTAGTTGTTACAATAAAAGATATCGAAGGCAAGCAATTACCTATCGTTTTTAAATTAATTAAACAATAGGTTCTGAAGGCTAAAAAAACAGGCTGCCCTTTATTTTAGGGGCAGCCTGTTTTTTATTTGAAAGCGAAGGTTAGGAAATGTTCCGCATATAAACTTAGCCTTAAGCTTTTGAAATTTTTTACGATAAAATTTTATTCCTGGCTATTAAACAGCCGCCCATTACACCAGCCTTGCTGCCGAGTTTAGATAACTTAAACTGGGTATCGCTATTTACCAGACTCAAAGAATATTTATTTAATGCACTCCTTGCAGGAAGCCGAATATAGTCTCCGGTTTTAGCGATGGTGCCGCCCAGTATTACCAATTCCGGATTAAATAAATTGATTAGTACAGCCATAGCACGGCCTAATTTATCGCTAAACTCAGCCAACAGTTCTATTACAAGTACGTCTTCGTTAAGTGCTGCGTCTACAAGGTCTGCCAGCTTAATATCGTCGGGGTTTTTGTGTTTTTTTAAAAGGCTCGATGAGGAGCCGCTCTGTATTTTATCCTTAAACAAACGGATAAGTGCTACACCGGAAACTTCAGTTTCAAGACAACCCTTTTTACCACACTGGCAAATAATTTCAT
>JAYUTQ010000214.1:0-3827 GCA_043755055.1 Chitinophagaceae bacterium
TAAAGATCCATGGGTAAATATCTTCTCTTCACAATAAAAAATATTTTGCCCTCTTTCAAATTTTATCTTTATTTGTCTAAATTAAAATTTAGATGTGACTAAATATATTCTTTCCCTTACTTTCTTACTCGGTTTTTTTACAACAGCATTCGCTGGCAAGGTTGTGTCGGTAGAAATAACTGATGCTAAAACTGACGAACGCATCAACGGCGCTACTGTTACTGTAGCCGGTAAATCTTACGTAGCATCTGGCACCAAAAAATTTGAAATAGCCATTCAAACAGGCGATACGGCCATTTGTACTGCTATGGGATACGCGAAAACCGTTTTCGTGTTTGATAAAGAACAATCCTTTTTTGTGATTGCGATGCGGCCGGTTGCAGGTAATCTTGGCGATGTGGTAGTAAGTGGCACCATGCGCCAAGTAAGTAAACTGGAAAGCCCGATACCTATAGAAAGTTATTCGGCCAGATTTTTTAAAAAGAACCCAACGCCCAATATATTCGAGGCTCTCACCATTATAAACGGCGTTCAGCCACAGCTTAATTGCAATGTGTGCAATACCGGCGACATCCATATTAACGGCATGGAAGGCCCGTACACCATGATACTGATTGATGGTATGCCCATTGTTAGCAGCCTGAGTACGGTGTATGGCCTCAGCGGTATTCCATCTAGTTTGGTAAAAAGAATCGAAGTGGTAAAAGGCCCGGCTAGTACGCTTTACGGCAGCGATGCAGTGGGTGGGCTTATCAATATCATCACCAAAGATGTGCTGACAGCCAACAGGTTTTCGGTGGAAGCAAACGTAACAAGCGTAGGCGAAATGAATATGGATATTGCCACCACTTTAAAAGCCGGAAAAAGCCATGGTATATTGGGGGTAAATGTTTTTAACTATTGGAATAAGCAGGATGTAAACCAAGACAACTTTACAGACATAACACAGCAGCGGCGTGTATCGGTTTTTAATAAATGGAATTTTGAAAGAAAGGATTATCTGGCAGCATCGCTGGCAGCCCGTTTTTTTACAGAAGAAAGATGGGGTGGCGAACTGAACTGGAACAAAAACTTTAAAGGCAGCGATAGCATTTACGGCGAAAGCATTGTTACTAAACGGCTGGAACTGATTGGCAACATGGCCATTAGCAAACCGCTGATGTTTGAGTATTCTTACAACTACCACAACCAGGATTCGTACTACGGAAAAATAAAATATGCAGCCATTCAGCACACTGCTTTTGCACAATTAAGATGGGATAAAACTTTAGGAAAACACAACCTGCTTGCAGGAGTTCCTGTAAAATATATATGGTACGATGATAATACGGTGGCCACGCAAAAGGATAATAAAAACAAGCCATCTGTAATTACTACCTCTTCATTATTTATCCAGGATGAAATAAAATTTAGCCCGGAGGTAAGTACACTAATTGGGCTTAGGTACGAGTACACCAAAGTGCAGGGAAGTGTGTTTGCACCAAGGCTAGCGGTAAAATGGCAACTTAATAAACAGCAAACCATAAGATTTAGTACCGGCAATGGTTTTAGAATTGTGAACCTTTTTACAGAAGACCATGCCGCACTTACGGGTGCCAGAGAAGTGATTATAAAAAGCGATCTGAAACCGGAACAAAGCTGGAATGCGAATATCAATTACACCGGGCAGGTGAGCAAACCATGGGGATTTCTGAGCCTTGACGCTTCTTTATTCTATACGTATTTTACCAACAAAATTTTGCCCGATTATGATACTGACCCGCAGAAGATTTTTTATAATAACCTGCAGGGCCACGCCATTAGTAAAGGCATTACATTAAATGCCGATGTGGCTACAAGAAAAGGGCTGAAAGCCTTGTTGGGATTTACTTTGATGGATGTGTTTGCCGTAGAAAATGGCAACAGAGAAGAGCAATTTAATGCACCGAAATTTACGGTGAACTATACGATGAGTTATACCATTCAGCGGTGGAATACATCCTTCGACTTAACCGGAAAAACTTACAGTCCGCAGCGGCTGCCTGTTGTTCCAAACGATTTCAGACCAGGTTATTCGCCATGGTTTTCATTAATGAATTTGCAGGCTACTAAAAAGTTAAACAGTAACCTGGAATTGTACCTGTCGGTAAAAAACATATTTAATTTTGTTCCATCCAATCCTATTCTTCATCCGGATGATCCGTTTAATAAACCGGGTGGTAAATATTTTTTAGCCGACGGAACGGCTAATCCTGTAACCAATCCTTTTAATTACACTTTCGACCCTAGTAGCAGTTATGCGCCAATGCAAGGTGTAAAAGCAATGTTGGGTGTGCGGTGGAGTGTGAATTGATGTAAGAGAAACGGAGTTATGAACCTGCTGAATAAATTAAACCATGGCATCGTTGGCACGTAGTGTTGTGTGGCTCCATACCAACGATGTTACATAGGTTGTTTTTTTAATGTTCATATCCGTTTGGCTTAATGGTAAAACGTTACAAAATACCTTATCGTACTTTTAAAGAAGTAAACCATTACAATATTGCCATTTCCCATTTGTCTATTGTGTACTCGTTGCTGCTAAATTCTGATATGCTAACGTTAGCAGTAGTTTTAATAGATACATGACATTCAGAAGCAAGTTCAATTACCATATCGGTACCCTGTAAATGGCCTAAAGTTTTTACATTGCTATTGCCTTGAACTTTAAGGTAACGCAGGTCGCTTACGGGTATGTACACTACAGGTTTTGCACCTTTTACCTTGCCGGCAGTATTTACATACAATGTATTTCCATTTACATTAAATACTACATTTTCCAGTTGGTTTTGGTAGCCCTCCAAAGTCATTTGGTTGCTGGTGCCTTGTACCAGAATAATGTCTACATCGCCACGCACCACAATGTTGTTATACGATTGCGAAATAGCTTTGCTGGCAATTACGTAGCGGTTAGCTTTTACTTCAGATGCATTGGCATTTACAGTTGTGGCTGTAAGAATCAGTCCTGTTAAGGCGGAAAGAATTGTTTTCATTTTGTGTTGTTTTTTGAGGTTTGTTATTTGTGATTGACTGTGCAAAAATGCTCCACAAATTGGCCCTCCACAATCGCATGATGATGTATTAATAAAGCCTGCAAAAAACCTCAACCTGACGTATTTTGCAACTTTTTACCGTTTATGCCGGATAGAAACCGATTGTCCGCCGGGTTGCATATAAATGCCTCCAAAAGCATCACATAAGCATGTGGTTTTGGCTGTTTATCTTTAAGCGGCGTTAGCATAATTTTAACTTTGGGTCTTTAATACAGATAGGTGTGGTTGTTTTGCTTTCAGGCAATGCCAATAATCACCGTATATAACTACTCTAATAGAAAAGTAAGTAGTAACCGAACCAATGCGGACGTTCAATAAAGAGATACAATCAAGAGTCCTTTATCTTGCTATCATAAATTATGAAAAAAATATTCCTGGCTATACAACTGTTAATATTCAGCATTACAACGCATGCACAGGCACTTCAGGTAAGTTTTTCTTTTCAGCATATAGGTACGCAGGATGGCCTTGCACACCGGGTGGTTAACGATATAATGCAAGACCATAAAGGCTATATATGGATGGCCACACAAAATGGGCTGCAACGCTACGATGGACAACGGTTTATGACCTGGCACAAGATTTTCGGCGATCCTTTTTCGCTGCCATCAGATAATGTGGCCAAAATTTTTGAAGACCATGCCTATAATATTTGGGTGGTGTGCCACAATGGTGTAGCCATTCTTAATACATCTAACAACCGCCTGCACCGCATACCTATAGATGTGGATACAGCATTATCCGATTTGGTAGTAA
>JAYUTQ010000215.1:0-24052 GCA_043755055.1 Chitinophagaceae bacterium
ACGACTGCACATTATCGCTGTTGAGCGATTTAATGTACACCACAAGCCCAGCAATAATTACAGATAATCCACCTACCCAGGCTAACACTACCGGCTGCAATAAATTGATTTTTTGTTTAAATGAAACGATAAACATAGCCGCCATGGTAGCTGCAAAAGTGGCAATCATACAGGGGATGAAAATATCGGTTGGGTTGGCCGCCTTTGTACCTGCCCGAAGTGCTATAATGCTTACGGGTATTAGCGTTAGCCCGGATGCATGCAGGCAGAGAAACATAACCTGCGCATTGCTTGCCCGGTCTTTTGTGGGGTTAATTTCCTGCAGACTTTCCATAGCCTTTATGCCGAAAGGTGTGGCCGCATTATCAAGCCCTAGCAGGTTGGCACTAAAGTTCATCATCATGTGCCCCATGGCCGGGTGGCCCTTGGGTAAATCAGGAAAAATCTTTGAAAAGAAAGGCCCTATTATTCTTGACAGCACATTGATGCCACCAGCTTTTTCGGCAATACCCATAAAGCCCATGAATAAGGCCATAATACCAATAAGCCCAATACAGATATTTACCGCCACTTTGCAGGTTTCTATAATGCCATCTACCGGTTTTTGAAGCCGGTTTAATACCTGTGTGTATGTAAATACCCGCAATGCCGGGAATTCTTTTTTAAGCGCAGTTACCGAATCGGAAAATGGATTATCGGTAATAATTGTATTGCTTTCTTTAGCCGAAGCAACCTGCGAATATGCAAACCCTTTTATTCTTTTGGAAAAGCTATCTACCGTTGCAATGCCAGCATAGGCAGGGCTTCCCACGGTGGTATAGGTGAATGCGTCGTCGCTTTTACCTGTAACCATGCGGCTAAAAATATCGCTTTGGCCATCTGTAAAAATGCAACGAATACCTGCCACCAAAATGGCAATAATGATAAAAGCCGACCAGATTCTGCTTAATGCCATAAGAAATTTTTAGAAATACCCTACAAAATGGGATGGGCTAAAATAGGCAATAACAGTTTTTGGCAAAGAAATAAAATGTTGGAAGGTTTTTGATGAATCTTATTGTTTTTGTCTCGTTTTGTATGTAGGTAAAAACTCAATCATTATTGTTGGTATTATATGTTTATGGTAAAATCATTTTTAACCCAATATTTAATAAAGCACTATCAATTTTCAATTTTTCCTCATTCCACCTGCGAAGGTTACATTTGCAGCCTTTCAAGGGTTAAATCATCATTCACAAATTATAAATCGCAAATAAGAAATGGCTTTACAAGCAGGTGTGGTCGGGCTTCCGAACGTAGGTAAATCAACGCTTTTTAACGCAGTTAGTAATAGTGCCAAGGCACAGGCCAGCAATTATCGTTTTTGCACCATCGAGCCCAATGTAGGTTTGGTAGATGTACCGGATGAACGTATAGATAAACTGGCGGAACTGGTAAAACCCAATCGTGTAGTACCCACTCAAATAGAAATTGTAGACATTGCCGGCCTTGTTCGTGGAGCTAGCAAAGGAGAGGGGTTGGGTAATAAATTTCTGGCCAATATTCGTGAAGTGGATGCTATTGTACATGTTATCCGTTGTTTTGAAGACGAGAATATACTGAGAGACGAAGGGCCAATAAACCCCGTTGGCGATAGAGATATCATTGACACTGAATTGCAACTAAAAGACCTTGAAAGCGTAGAGAAAAAATTTAGCAAGGCGGAAAAATTATTGCGTAACGCCGACGCCAAACAAAAAGCTGAATACGAAGTTTTAAAAAAGTGTAAAGACCATCTTGAGGCTGGTAAAAATATTCGCACCCTTGGCCTTGATAAAGTAGAACATATTGCAGTGGAAGACTTGTTTTTATTAACAGAAAAACCTGTGCTGTATGTGGCCAATGTAGATGAGCCTTCTATGCATACCGGCAACAAGTTTTCGGATGCCTTAATGGCTGCTGTAAAATACGAAGATGCTCAGGTAATTATTATGAGCAATTCCATAGAAGCACAAATAAGCGAAATGGAAGACCCGGATGATAAGGCACTATTTATGGATGAATACAAAATGACAGAGCCAGCTTTAAACAAGCTGATCCGCAGCACTTACAAATTATTAAAATTAACCACTTATTTTACAGCCGGCGTGCAGGAAGTACGTGCCTGGACCATACAGGATGGCTGGAAAGCCCCGCAGGCAGCGAGTGTTATCCATACCGACTTTGAAAAGGGTTTTATTAAAGCAGAAGTTATCGCCTACGAAGATTTTGTAAAATACGGATCCGAAGCCGCCTGCCGTGATAATGGTCGTTTACGAATTGAGGGTAAAGAATACTTAGTTAAAGATGGGGATGTAATGCACTTTAGGTTCAACGTATAATGGGTTCAATACATAACTAAAAACTCCGTTTCGTTAAGAACCGGAGTTTTTTGTTGAAGTAATCAGTCTTTTGATTTTTTCAGTGTATGAAATTACCATTTCAAAAAGGAAATATTTTTATAGGATTAGGTATTTTGAGCGCATTTCTAGAGAAACACGTTTATAATCGATGTTTTTTCTTTTTTTTCTTGATAAAAAAACGAAACAAAAAAAATCAAGGCTCCGAAATAAAAGCTAAAAATTATGCTTTTCTTTCGAGGCTACCCTACTAGATGCGTTGCGTATAAAATACCTAATTCTATATTTTTAAATTGAATTGGAATCATGGAGATTTTCTTAATACATCATAATCCATGTGTTTTACTAATGAATTCAATTATGCTTTAAGAATAGTGGATTAATTTAAGGCTGTAAATAAATGAAAAAAGCCCTGCTGTAAAAGTACAACAGGGCTTTTTATTTATGGGTGTTAACCGATATTAATAACGATTGTATCCACCGCCGCCGCCGCTTCCGCCACGGCCGCCGCCACCACCATATCCGCCACCGCCACTGCGATCGCCGTATCCACCAGAACGTTTCTGGTATCCACCGCCACCACCATCACGGTCACGGCCTCCACCACCTTCCCGGCGTTCGCCGGCAGGACGTGGTTGGCTTTCATTAACGATGATCTTACGACCACCCTGATCGCTGTCGTTCAATTGAGCGATAGCAGATGCACCAGCTGCATCATCGGCCATTTCAACAAAACCAAAGCCTTTGCTACGGTTTCCTTTGAATTTGTCTACCACAATTTTGGCAGAAGTTACGTCGCCATACGGGCTGAAAAGATCAGCAAGGTCCTGGTCTGTCATAGTCCAGGAAAGATTTCCAACATAGATGTTCATTACATTACGTTTTTAAAGTGAAACAATTTAAATACCTGTAATGAACCATCGTGAATAGGAACCGGGGTAACTAACGTTGCACTACGTACCTAAAGCCAGCAACGTTCATTAAGGTGGTTCAAAAATAGAACTTTTTACATACCATCCAAGAAAAAGTCCTGCCATTTTGTTGGCAGGACTTATTTAAGGGGTATTGTTTACTATCTCCTGTAATCGTTATCCTTTTTCACCTCGGTCTTTGGCTTTTCTGCAGGTTTGGTACCTGGCATTACTGCTTTTGGTTTATCTGCTGGCGAAGTGGTTTTGTTTTTTCCGGTATCTGGCTTTGCAGGTGGCGGTGTTTTTGGTTCTTCTATTTGGTATTCAGATTCCGGTTTCAACTCGTTCAGGTTGGCACTATCGCCTTCCGCACCATAATCCTGATAATCGTTGGCTTCACCACTGCCCATATCCCAGCCTTGTGCATCGGGGCTACTGTAGCTTGCATTGCCTTCTATATAATCGTAAATCACATCGTTTTTTTCAATGGCTGGTTTTATAAAAGTCGCCTCAGGATCGTAGCCCAATTTTTTATCGGCATATACCGATTTTAAAAAATAACCGCAGGTAGGCATAGCTACATGTGCTCCATCACTTGTTGTTTTGAAAAAACGGTCATCCATACCTACCCACGTTCCAAACAAAAGCTCCGGTGTGTAGCCTATAAACCAGTCGTCGCTGTTTTCGTTGGTAGTGCCGGTTTTGGCACCCATTTCTGCCTTTAACTGTACGAACGAACTCATATTTCTGCCAGTTCCGAATTTTGTACAGCCACCCATCATTTTAGCCATGGTGTAGGCTGTTATTTCGCTAATTACTTCTTTGTGTTCGGGTTGTACTTGCAGTATAATATTTCCGTTATGGTCTTCTATTCGGGTTACAAACTGTGGTTTGGTGTTAAAGCCACGGCCTGCAAACATGGTGTACATCCACATCATTTCGTACAGGCTTAAATCGCAGGAACCCAATGCATAAGAGGAGTGTGGTTCCAATTTGGTTTGTAGGTTACAGGTATATAAAAAATCAAGAAAACGTTTTCTGCCAACTTGTTTCATAAGATAGGCCGCCACGCCATTGTGGCTCATAGCCAAAGCATGCCACATAGCTTCCATGCCGCCGCCGCCACGTTTGCCGGAGGGTACCCAACCTTCGCCGGGGAAAAATTGTGGCCAGTTTTCGCACATGGTTTCAGGTGTCATACCCGCCTCTTCAATGGCCTGGGTGTAAAGCATAGGCTTAATGGTGCTTCCAACCTGGCGCTTAGCTGTAACATTTACATGGTCGAATTTGAAGGTTTTATAATCAATACCGCCTACCCAGCACTTTACTTCCCCGGTTACAGGGTGCATGGCCATAAAACCACTTTGTAATTGCTGCCTGTGGTATTTTATTGAATCTAAAGGCGTAAGTGTGGTATCCTTTTCACGTTTGGCATTCCAGGCAAAAACCTTCATTTTTTGCTTTACATCAAAGGTTTTTCGGTTATCCTCATCTGCCATGCCTTCATCTTTCTGGTTTTTCCAACGGTCGGTTTGTTTTATATATCCTTCAAGTTTACCAGCATATTCTTTCCACAATGCAGGCCCCCGATAGCTGTTATATCCATTTTGAGAACGCTGTTGTACAGCAATGTTTTTGGCCATGGCTTCTTCGGCATACACCTGCATTATAGGATTAATGGTGGTGTATATTCTCAATCCATCCCGATATACATCGTATGGTTTTCCGTTTGGTTTGGTTTTATCTTTCAGCATTTTTCTTACCTCTTCTTTCAATACATTTTCACGGAAATAAGGAGCAATGCCCTGGCTCTGATCCAGCTTTTTAAAGTTGAGCTGTATAGGAGTGCGTTTCAACTTAACTGTCTCCTCTTTAGAAATGTACTTCGCATCTTCCATCCTGTCAAGTACCAGATTGCGCCTGTCCATAGAGGCTTTTGGATACCGCTTTGGATTGTAGGCAGTTGGGGCATTTACCATGCCTATAAGTACTGCAGCTTCATCTACCGTTAACCGGTCTGGCTCTTTTTGAAAAAATGTTCGGGCTGCATTGCGTATGCCAAATACATTTTCGCTAAAAGCTACTGTATTAAGGTAGTAAGTAAGTATTTCTTCTTTGGTAAAATTTCTTTCCAGTTTCACGGCAATTATCCATTCCTTCAACTTTTGCATCACCCTTTTTAATTTGTTAGTGGCCCTTGCATCGCCAAACAAACCCAGTGCTAATTGTTGGGTAATCGTACTGCCGCCACCTTGCTTACCTAGGCCTTTTACTACCCTTAATAATGCAATGCCATCAATACCACTATGCTCATAATAGCGTACATCTTCGGTGGCTACCAATGCATTTACTACATTGGTAGAAATATCTTTCAGCTCTACCGGGCTGCGATCTTCCAGATAATATTTACCCATAGGTGTTCCATCATCTGCAAAAACTTCGGATGCAATAATGGAAGATGGGTTTTGCAGTTCCTGCAAAGAAGGCATTTCACCAAATACACCGTAATTTATTAGGGTAATAAACAAAACAAAGGCTAAAATGCCAACGATGGTGAGCCTCCATAATATTTTAACAGCACGGGACATTTATATGTACAATTTAAGATTTAAGATTCAAGGTTGCCAGATATTTATTAAACCTATTGTTGAATGAATAGTAATGTGTTTAAATGAAATTCTGAAACAATTAAAAACTTTGCAAAGCTATGCAAACACCATGCAGATATTCAATAATCTTTAGAGAGTTTTGTTAACATTCTTTGTAATTGGTTACTTCTAAAACTTATCAGGCAATGCAGTTTTTAAAGTTTTCAAATATCCGGGAATATCGAAGTTCTGTTTCAGCAAGTCAAGGTTGGCAGCACTGATAATAATAAAACTATATTTTGTAACTTCTAGCCAAGGCACAATAGCGGTTGCGGCTTTGGGTTTTACCTTGGTTATGTATTCATAAGCTTTAGATGCGGATGCAAAATCAGCACTATTTATAGTTACAAGCGAATAACTTTCATTTAATTTTTGCTTGGTGTAATCAAATTTTTGTTGGCGAAAGTTAGCGTTGTTATAACGGCTAAATGAATTGAGCGTTTCATTGAGGTACACAATATCCACTTTATCTAAAATAATAGCTACAGTATGTGCCGCAGCAGTATCTATCATAAATGGTATTTTGGTGATGGTAGTACTTGTAGTAGTGTCCTTTTTAGGAGTAACAACCGGAGGCACCACGGTCGTAGTTTTTATTGGTGCAGAAGTAGTGCTAACCACTGCCGGTTTTATAATCGGAGCTGTAGTTAATGTCTTAATGTTATCATCTTCTGCCCTTACAATATTGAGTGATGTAAGGTGCGCCTCTATTTCTTTACGGCGGCCTAAAACCTCAATCATAGTGGTGGCTTTGGTTGCAAGTGGCGATGTACCAAACGAACTTACAATTGAACCCAGCCGCTGAATGGCTGTAGAATCCTGCCTTTGTTTAATGTAATAAACAGCTTCAATGTATAGCAATTGCGGCGTCCAGTAATTAGGGCCAAATGCAGAATCGGCTTTTTGTTTTTCTGCAACTGCTTTTTCAAAATTACCTTCTATAAACAGGTTATAAATTTCCTTGTATTTGGCTGTGGCACCGGATTTGGCATTTTCGTTACTTACTGCAGGCGTGTTTAATTTATTGGCAAAAGTGCCACCCTTATAATCTGTGTTCAATATCTTTTTTAACGCATTGGCTTTAAATGTTTCGCCGGTTTTATTGTAGCAATAAATCAGGTTAAAAATAACTTCAGCGGCAGCACTGTCTTTGCCGAGCCTTGCCAATAAAGCTTCGTACACTTTTATAGCTTCGGGTAAATCTTCTATTTGTTCCTGCAGGGCTACGCCTTTGGCAAGCATCGCCTCATTAATAGATTGGTTTGTTGCATCCTGACTTTCTTTTTCTACCGGCAGGTTTGTAGTAAGTGCATCAAAAGTATATTCAGTAGGGTTGTACACCTGATTGATATCTGCCAATGCCGTTTTGCTTGTTGGTGCCTTTAAGGTGCCGGTGGTATCATCCTCAGTTTTACTGCTACCGGTTGAGTTTGCAAAACCTATTTGCAAAGAAGCAGACCTGCGCCAGTTATCTACGTTAGGCCTTGCTCCCCATTTTTGCTTAAATGTTTGGAAACCGTTACTTTTTTGCGAAGCGTTATAAAAATAAAATTCCTTTTCCTGGCCAAAAATATTGTTGGGGCCTTTGCCTATTTGCGTTTGATTAACAGCAAGTCCGGTATTGCTACTATCTATTGGTTCTTTAAGGCCTCGTTCTTTTCTTAATCTTTTGGCAAGCGCCCTTACATAATTATTTCTTTCAGTTTCAGGCATGGCCACAATTCTAAGCAGGCTATCCTGTGCATAAATTATGCGATCTTTTTCGTAAACGATTTTGGAACCGGGTTTGCGTTTTTCTATTCTGGCAACTAACAGACTATCTATTACACTTGTATTTACACTATCGTAATAATTACCGGCTTTGCCATATTGTTTTATGTCGTAAGCCATATCTGCAAGTGCCAGAAAAGATTTGCTTTTTTGCTCCTCATTATCGGTGTTGTATTTTACGCTTTTCAGCAGGTATTCTTCAGCTTTTACATAACTATTTCTTTCTATTTCCATTAGCGCCGCTGCGTAATATACAATGTCCCGGTACAGTTCGTATTTCTCCTTTTTTGCCATCTTTAAAATCTCGTCAATATTTTGCTGCACTACTTTAGGGTCTTCATTTTTGCGAAGCCTTACAGAAGCCAATCTTGCATACACTTCCATTACAATATCCACTGTGGTATTGGCACATTTTGCATAGTATTCCGATGCTTCTTTTAACTCTCCTGTATTTTGGTACATTTGGCCTATAAGATAATACCATCGGGCTTTTTCTGTTTTATTTTCAGCAAGGCTGATGGCTGTTGTAAGGTACTTGGCAGAGCTATCAAAAATGCCTTGTTTAAAATAATTATACGCTTCTACTTCAGCCAATTCTTCTTTTAATCGTTTTGGAAAAACCGGGTCGTTTTTTAAAGTAGTTATCAGCGAAGCTGCATCTATAAATTCTTCTTTTTCTGTATAGGTTCTTATTTGCCAGATAAAAGATTCGTTACGGCTTGGCGGCAGTTCTATTATCTTTTTATAAAGGTTGGTTTTCTCTTTTGTAGAAATACTTAGTGCATTACCACCCTCATTAATATTACTGCCTATCACCTTGTCGTAACCATCTTTTTCTTTTGGGCTAAAGGCATAGTTTATGTATTGAAAAGTCATAGATGCCGAGTCGTAATCTTTACGAAGTAAATAAGCACGGCCAATCAGCAGGTAAAGATTATCTACCCAATCATTTCTAAGATCGTGTAGCAAAATGCCTGCCGTACATTTTTGTAAAATGGAATCTATTTCGGTGTTTTTAGAAGTCGCATCCAATGTGTAATTATAAAAGGGGAGCAGTTTGGTGTAATCTTCTTTGTACTCGGTTTTGGCAGCTTCTATTATATCAAGCAATTTGTATTTGGCATTAAAATAAAAATTGTAGTGGGTGTACATGTTCTGAAAAAAATGGCGGGGCACTGTAAATTTTTTATCGGCCATTTTTTCCGATCCCAATTTGCGTTCTTCAAACTGCTTTGGTTTTTTTACTTCCACATCACCCTTTGGCTGCGCAAAGGCTGTAAAACCAAAGGCAGCAAAAGCAATTATTCCAACTAAACGTAATCCAATCCTCATGTACTATTTTTTACAGTCGCAATATAGCAAAATAGGTTCTAGCTTCTGAGTGCCTCTTCCCTGTTTGGCTTTATTTTAAACCAGTTTTGGTTGTTCGTATTTAAATTAACGATTTTAGCATTAATTAATTGCCTTAGTTGAGATTACAAATGGTGGCACATTGCATAATCTACCAAACATTGGTGTATAAACTTTTGCCCCAAAACCGGCTTTACCTTGCAGGCAAACATATACTGCTTGCAGTATTATTTGGATTGCTATCTTTAGCCACTGTTTTTATATGGCAAAAGCTACAGACAATACCACCCTCAAAAGGCTCCGCAACCGTTACCGGCTGGTAATAATGAACGATGATACCTACGAGGAGGTAGTTACGTTTAAGCTAAGCCGCCTGAGTGTTTATGTGGGCATGAGTGTAATTTTTGTGATGCTTGTAGGCTTAACCGTTGCTTTACTTTCGTTTACCAATCTTAAATACATGATACCGGGCTATGGTAATCAAGGTTCGCTTACAGAGTTGAGGCAATTAAAAGTGCGTACTGATAGTCTGGAACAAACCCTGCTTTTAAAGCAACAATACTACGATGGCATAAAAAAGGTACTGGCGGGTGATGCCGATGCGGTGCCACGTGATACAACCATGTTGAACATTCCTAAAGTGGATACAAGCAAACGATAACCCCGTAAAATATTGTAGTATGTTCTCGAAAAATACCGAAAAAAACGAATTTTTAAAAACAAGCGGTTCTGCCACTACCATTATTGGTGCTGGCACACACCTGATAGGCGACCTTAGTTGCCAAAACGACTTAAGAATAGATGGCAGACTTACCGGTAATATTTTTTGCCAAGCCAAAGTGGTAATTGGTGCAGATGGAATAGTAGAAGGCGAAGTAAACGGGAAAAATGCCGATGTAATGGGTAAAATTACTGGCCATATAAAAATAACTGAACTACTAAACCTCCGTGGAAAAGCCGACGTAAAAGGCGATATTTTTACCAACAGCCTTCAGGTAGAACCACAGGTAATATTTAACGGTAGCTGCCATATGGGAGCTAACGTAGTGGAGATGAATGAGAAAAAAACAGAAGGCCTGAGTGTTGCGAAATAGTGTATGATGCGTATGATATTATTGTGGATGGATTTATAGCATTAATTAAAGAAAAGAAATTATGAAGAAAAAATTTAGACCTATACTGATCCTTTTTGTGATTATTAATACATTGGCCATTGTGTTTGCTAAAAGATTACAAGCTAAAGAAGTGGATTACGAAGTAATTATAGCTGGCAACCTGATTATTTTTATAGCTACACTGGCTTCGGGGTGGTTATATATGCGGGCTGTAGAAACCAAAAATTCACAGGCCATTATGCGTGGTGTATATGGAGGTTTTATGATTAAGTTTTTTCTACTGCTTGCAGCCTCTATTGCATATTTGGCATTGGTAAAGCCTATTAATAAGCCAGCCTTCTTTTTTTGCATGGGCTTGTATTTGGTATATCATTTTTTAAGCATTAATACGGTGCTTACTCAAAAGAAAACAACCACGGATGGCGAAGGAAAAACTTCCGTTTGATGCCCTGCGGCAGTACCTGCCTGACAATACTTACGAACTGGTGATGCCGCTAATACAGCAGCATAAAGTACACCTTACCATTACAAGGGAGCGGCAAACCAAACTCGGCGATTACCGTAATGCACATGCCGGCCACAACCATCGCATTAGTGTAAATGGTAACCTCAATAAATATTCGTTTCTTATAACATTGTTACACGAACTGGCTCATTTGCTGGCTTATGAGCAGTATGGCAACCGTATACAAGCCCATGGCCGGGAGTGGAAACATATTTTTGCCGGGGTGCTGAGGGAATTTTTACAACACCATATTTTCCCCACAGATGTAACCATGGAATTGCAGGCTTCGCTACATAACCCGGCGGCAAGCAGTTGTGCCGAAGAAGGCCTGCAACGGGCCTTAATGAATTACGATAAACGGAAGCCGGGCATGAAAAGAATAGAAGAACTAACCGAAGGCAAACAATTTTTAATAGCTAACGGCAGGGCTTTTGAAAAAGGGGAACGGATGCGGAAGCGATATAAATGCACAGAATTGGCTACCGGGAAAATGTATTTGTTTAGCCCAGTGTACGAAGTGATGGAAATGTGAACCTCTTAACACACATTTGTAACCTCAATTAAAATATAACCCAATGAAGAAGATTTTTACTATTACAGCATTATTATTGGCCACGGCCACATTTGCCCAAACCGAACAAGGCGATTGGCTGGTAGGCGGCACAGCTGGTTTTCGCACCAATAAAAACAACAGCGATTTTAATTTTAGCCCCAATGCCGGCTATTTTTTCCTGAAAAATTTTGCTGCCGGTGCCAATGTGCAGATGAATTTTAGCAAGGCTGGCACCTTAAATAATACCACCTTGGGTTTCGGACCGTTTGCCCGGTATTATTTCGGCAACACCAATTTTCGGCCGTTTGCTGTAACACAGTTAAATTTTTTGACTGCAACTTCAAAAGTTAATAGCATTAAAACTTCAACTAACGGTATTGGCTGGTTATTAGGTGTAGGCGGTGCTGCATTTCTTAATGAAAATGTAGCCTTTGAGGGTATAGCCGGGTTTAATTACTCTAAGTTTAAAAATGCCAGCAGCAATACTGGTTTTAGCCTCAATTTTGGTTTTCAGGTGTATATAAACAAAAGCAGAATGGCCAGTTTAAAAAAGGGAAAGATTAGTGAATAGTAATTGAGGATTAGAGGTTAGGGATTGGGGGTTAGTTTTGATACCTAAATTTTAATTACCAATCCCTTACCCCTACTCAGCATTCACCACTCCTTATTCCAATGTTTTTAACATCCAGATGGCACAGCCGTGGTGGCCGCTATTTCCCATAGGTCCGGGGAGATTTTCAAAGCCAAATTTTTTATACATCGGCACAGCAATGGTTAGTTCCGGCATTGTTTCCAGGTAAACTTTTTTAAAACCCTTATTGGCAGCGGCCTGCAGGCAATGTTCCATCAGTGTTTTACCAAGCCCAAGACCTCTTGCATTGGGGCCGAGGTACATCTTTACCAGTTCGCAGGTATCTTTTGGCAGGCCTTCGGTTGGGTAAATGCCTGCACCACCTGCCAATTCGCCATTTATATATACTACATGATACACAGAAAGTAGTTCTGCAAATACGTCACTTAGGTTATCTGTGCTTTCATCGTAATAAACGGTGCCGGGATGGTTGGCTCCAAATTCTTCTAGAGCCCTGCGGATGATATTGGCTAATGCTGCATTATCTGCCGGCTCAATAAAACGGATTTCAATATTTGGCATAAGCAAAGAAAATAAAAGATAAACTCAGATGGTAATAAAAAAACGCCGATGCAATTATACATCAGCGTTTAAAGCTTTGATCAGAACTTGAATCTTAGCGCTTGTTTCTTGTACCTTAATTAAGGTGTTGTTCGATCTTTTTTACAAAATTGCTTTTAGGCTGTGCACCTACCAATTTATCCACTACTTGTCCGTTTTTAATGAAAAGGATTGCAGGAATGGAAGTAATGCCATAGTTCATGCTAACTTCAGGATTGTGATCTACATTAACCTTGCCTACGTTTATTTTGCCAGCATATTCTTTGCTCAGGTCTTCTATTACCGGGCCTATTGCACGGCATGGGCCGCACCATTCTGCCCAAAAGTCAACAACGGTAAGTTTATCGCTGTCAAGCACATCTGCTTTAAAGTTTGTGTCTGTGAATTCTAATGCCATAATGTTTAATTTTTATAAACTTGAACAATTTTTGAACCAATATACATTTTAATGTAAAGATGGCATGTGCATATGACAGACTTTTCTTTACATTAAGATAACATTACAAAAGTAGTAGGGTATTGTTGCAATCCGGGAAGCAGTTATCCACTATTTCAGGTAATGAAATTGAGTACTACACATGTTGGTCAATTAGTATCATATTGCCGTCTGGATCGGTTACTATCAAGCTTGCAGGGCCGCTGGTACTTTCATCGGCTTCGGCCACCAATTCCGTACCGAGGTTTTTGAGGTGTTGCTGAATTACTCTTACGTCATCAAAAAGTTCTATTTTTTTGGCGTTTTCGTCCCATCCGGGGTTAAAAGTCAGAATATTATTTTCGAACATGCCCTGAAACAAACCTATTAAGGCATTTCCATTTTTCATAATCAGGTAGTTCATATCGTTACTACCTGCAAAAACAATAAATCCAAGTTTTTCGTAAAACTGTTTAGAAATGGTGAGATCCTTTACACTAAGACTCATTGAGAAGGCACCTAATTTCATAGGGGTTATTTTTAAAAAGATACTTCTAAAATAATGACAGTAAAAAGTTACTAAATGTATTATCAAAATGTGGAGAATCCTAATGCTTTTATCCATTATTTTTTAAGATACAGCCCCTTAAACTATAATTCTTTTAGAGATATAAAAAATGCCTTCGAATAGGATTACAATTATTTAAATACCGAACAGTGGCAGTAGCCAATATCCAATCATTGTGAACCTATTTCATTTTTAATTTCTACGTTATATGTAGCAAATTCCCCACATCGGGGATTTTAAAACATTGTACAGGTTATTAAAATGTGTATCAGTTATAATTTTAATACTATCGTTTTAAATGCCTGAATTTATAAGTAACGTCTCTGTTTTTGTAAAGAATTTATTTACAACACAATCAGTTGGTTATGTCTTTTCTAAAATAATCTTTGTTGAAGAAATGTAGCCACGTTACTCAACGCTAAATTAAAAATGGCATCATTTTGTCTGTGATTTTTGAAATCCAAATTTTGGCATTGTGATGCCAATATTCTGCTATATGAAAATCCATATAAAATACATGGTATGTAGTCGTTGCAAAATGATGGTTCTTGCTGAACTTGAAAAACTCGGACTACAATCTTTATCAATAGAGTTGGGAGAAGTAGAAGTGGCTGGCTACATAGACGCCATTAAGATGGAAGCATTGAAAAACGGTTTGGTAAAATGCGGCCTTGAATTTATCGAGGATAAAAAGTCCATTCTTGTTGATAAAATCAAAGCCATTATAATTGAAATGGTACATCATTCTGTAGCCTTGCCCTCCAGTAATTATTCCGCAGTCATTTCTAAAAAGCTTTGCCACGATTATGGTTCACTATCCACTCTTTTTTCTACAGTAACCAGCACTACTATTGAGCAGTACATTATAGCCCATAAAATAGAAAGGGTAAAAGAACTACTACTAAACGACGAGCTTAATATTACAGAAATCTCGTACATGATGAATTATAGCAGCGTTGCACATTTATCTGCACAATTTAAAAAAGTTACGGGCACAACACCTACTTACTTTAAAAATCTGAAACAATTTAAAGAGCGGATTTCTTTGGAAAATTTGTAAATTTTTAAAGAAATTATATAACAAGAGTTTAGTAAAACGGAATCAATTTAGTGTATTGTATTAATTACAAAAGCTAAACCAAATGTCATGAAAGCCGAATTTATTTCGTTAGCTACTGCTTACGATAAACAATATTTCTCCTTCCTTATAGCAAGTTTAGCTGATCCAATCCACGGTCTTAGGGCACCTCTAAATCATTTCAAAAAAATAAAAAGAACTTAAACATATCTAACAAATTACCCACAATTTTTTATGCACTTTTTTATTAATACTCAATGAGCCTTGAAGGGTAAAAATTAAGATCCCTTTAAAGACTTAAATCTGCACGATTTCTTTACTTAAAAATTATGTATTAAAGGGTACATACTATACCAGTTATGATATGATATATTAATATATTAGCATACCTGTTTTAAATCCAAGTTAAATTTTTATTCATTTCTAAATTCCAATTTTTATGAAAAGTATTTTACATGCTTTGGCTACAGCCTTGCTTTTTATTTTACCCAATGTACTCTTTGCCCAGCCGCCTAATCTTGGCGCAGCCACAGGGTTTGCAATTTTTACAGGTGCAGGTACATTTACAAGTGTAGGTACCGCAAATATAACAGGCGATGCCGGTACAGCCTCTGTAAACGGATTAACAGGCCTTACACTAGCTGAAGTTACCGGCCAAATTCATGTGGGCGACACAGAAGCTACACAGGCAGCTACTGCCACTAATACGGCGTACGCCGATTTAGATTCCCGTACCTGCGACTCTGTAATTGGTGTTGGTTTGGGTAATGGGCAATTACTTACGCCCAAAACATATTGTATTGGTTCTGCAGCAACCTTAAATGGCGACCTTACACTGGATGCACAAGGAAATGCAAATGCAATTTTTATTATACAAATAGATGGTGCATTTTCAAGTGGTGCGGGTGCCCGTGTGCTGCTTATCAACGGTACATCGTTATGTAATGTATACTGGCAGGTAAATGGCACATTTATACTGGGAAGCGGAACCGAATTTAAAGGTACAGCCCTTGTAAGTGGAGCCATTACTTTACATGGAAACGCAGCTATACAGGGTCGTGTACTTTCAACAGGTGGTGCTATTAGTACTTTTGATAACACGATTCTTATTAGTGCTACTCCGGTTGCATCTACAATAATTGCTCATAGTGCTACAACTTTTTGTGCTAACAGTAGTGTAACATTATCTGGAAATAATGGCGGTGTTTGGAACAATGGTTCGCTAAACCCAACTACTACAGTTAATACAAGTGGAAGCTATTTTGTAACCAATTCTATAGCTACCTGTAGTGTAAAGTCTAATGTAGTGGTAGTAGTTGCTAATCCTTTGCCTTCAGATTATGGAGACCTTCTTGCAACTGCCTGGCCCGAAGCCTCTGCCACAGTGCCATCCTGCGCATTTACTGGTAATGAAGCAAGTCCTTTCGATGCTGTTAATAACCCTTATGTAGTGGTATGGGCTGGTGCAGGTATGAGCAGCGAATCTTCTACAAACGGCGGTGGTAACCATACTGCAAATTCAGATAATTTTGATGATGGCCTCATGGCGCCTGATATTCCATTAAATGGAGGTTATACATATGAATTTACTGTAAATGTAAGAACCAATACGACTGCTAATGCATATTATCGTTTATGGTTCGATTGGAATAATGATGGTGATTTTAGCAATGATGTAGATGGTAATGGCAATGCGGCAACTTACGCAGGAATGATAATAAGCACAGGAACTGCAAGTGCCCCCGTTCTGGTAAAGCCGCCATTTGTTTTTTCTTCCAACTATAAAGTTCGGCTTGTAGTTTCAGATATTAATAATACTACAGAAGGTAGCATTCCGGATTTTTATCGTAATAGTGTCGGCAATGCTCCATCGCCCAATACTGTTATATCTATGAGCAATGGAGAAGTAGAAGATTATAATGCCCCGGCTGTATTACTACCTGTAACTTTCGGCGCTATAGATGCAGTGGCCAATAAATGCAATGTGTATCTCAGCTTTGGTTATAGTGTTCAGTTAAATAACAATCGCTTTGATATAGAACACAGTGTTAATGGTACTACCTGGAAACAACTTTCCACTGCAGGAAATACCGGAAATGCCGGTGAGCAGCAATACACTTACCTGCATACTAATCCGGCATATGGCAATAATTACTATCGTATTAAACAGGTAGATAATGATGGACGTTTTAGCTACAGCAAAATTATAATGGCACAAAGCACCTGTGCAGGAACTGAGCGAATCATAATGTACCCCAATCCTGTGTATAGTAACCTTACCATCATACTTTCGGCTATTAGCGGCAAAGCTGCATTACGTATTACCGATGCTACCGGTAAATTAATAATGAACATTCCCGCAAAAGCCTATATGAACACAATACAGACAGAAAATTTACATCGGGGAATGTATATTATAAGTGTATATGAGGGTGGAAAAATAATATACAATAGCAAGTTTGTAAAAGAATAACAAAACGCTTTTAATTGAATAAAGGCACTGTATGCAAATGGTATTATACACACTAGCATACGGTGCCTTTTTTTTGGTGCTATATTAGGCTATTATCCTTTTTGTGTACTACAGCATATTTTTTATTTGTAGGGATTTCCCGGAGGTATTATTGTAAGTTGTTATTGTAAAAATAAAAACCGCTGATAATACCAATAATGAGGTACTATCAACGGTTAAAAAGTTTATCCAAAAGATGTTGCTTACATTACGGGTTTACCTGAATATTTCCGCTTACCGGCAGGTAAATAAGGTCTGGACGCATCACATTGCAGGCTACGTTACCTGTAAAAAACATGTCACTGATTTTATCAGGAGGTGCGCCGGCACCCTGTCCATAGTCTTTTACAAAAAATGTAATTCTTCTTCCCACTAACGACTCAGAACCTTGAGGGCCATTTACAGAAGTAACAATACCAGTAATTCTTGCTTCGTCTCCTGCAATGGTTACACAATTAACATTAGCTTTAAATGAAATATCTTGTGCCCTTACATGGTAATTAAGTTGCCCGGTTACCGAACCATCGGCTTTTTTAATGGCATTAAAAACAAAAGTTGATTTTTCGCCCAATTCATTAGCAGTTCCCCCGCCCGTTACAGATTGGTTGCCATTGCTTTGGCCTGGAGGAGCCGGGGTTGTTACACCAGATGGGTCCGCACTGAGTTCTTTAAATCCAAACTGGTTGTCTTTTTTTACAGCGGTTTTGGTACAAGATGTCAAAAAAATGAATGCAACTGCCAGCATTGGCATTGCGATTTTTTTTGTAAACATGATTTTTAGGTTTTAGGGTTGAAAAATGATAACCCATAAATCTAGAGTTTTATTTTGTTAATCGGAAGCACTATTTATTTCCTATGAAACATTCCCGATGTACAACATTCACCATAGCTGGGCTCCCCACAAAACAGTGGTAGAGGTATTTGTTTTCGGGGTCCAGAAATTGGTCTATTTTAAAGGAGCAGCCGCCCTTGGATAAAGTACCAACCCTCCAGCATTACCAATAACATTTATAGCATTTTTACCAGCAGTTGTTTTTTCATTGAAACCATAATCCTGATTGCTTACAACTTTAAGCTATGCGTTATAATGGCTGGACCGGGAGGCCGGGAGGCATCCGCAATCCCAGTGGATCATCCGTAAATGTTGGCTTGTCAGGATACTGGTGGAGTGTTACAGAAGATGGAGCAGCAAACGCTGTGAGCCGTTTTCTAAGTTTCAACCTACTTTCTATTATCAAGCAGGGAAGGGATAAGAATACTGGTATGTCTGTTCGTTGTATTGGAGATTAATTTGTTCCCTCCCGTTGTTGGTTTTCAAAATCAGTTTTTGGTGATTGCATGTACATTTCTCATGCCGCCGTTGGGAGTTATCACTAACGCCGATCCCTTTTTTGGGGCTACGATTCTATGGGCGTACCATGGCGATACATGGTATCATTTTTGAGACCCTTTTACTACCATGCAAAATGAAGCAATCACAGTATCCTACACCAATCCACTAACCCACGACGATTTTCCTGATCCTTCTATTCTTTACGTGGAGGGGCGTGGATACTTTGCATATGCCACACATGACGAATTTGCACCCACCATTAATAATATTTTAGTTAAGCATTCTCTGGATATGGTCCATTGGGGAGAATCAACAGGAGCATTATTGTTACCGCCGGTATGGGCAAAGCAATGTTGTAGGTTTTGGTGCCCTCATGTGGTAAAAGTGAACGATGAGTATCGCATGTATTATGCGGCCGAGCCTGATACCAAAGATGGAATGTGTCTGGCTTTTGCCACATCTGATAGTCCTACCGGCTTTACCGATTGTGGCCATCCCATTAGCAAGATGTCCGGGTCCACCTACGCAATGATTGATCCTTGCTTTTTTATTGATCCCATCAGCGGAAAACATTTATTGTACTATGGTTCGGCGCATGAACCAATCAGAGTGGTAGCGTTGGAACAAGATGGAAAGACTTTTGAAGGTGAACCTGTTGCCATATTATATCCCGGCAACGAGACTTTTCACAGGTTAAGAGAAGGAGCTTTTATGACCTACAATCATCGCTGGCAGCGATATTTTCTTTGGGTTTCAGGAGATAATACATGGGCTGAAAAATCCTACGCTGTAAGTGTTTACTGGTCAAACAACCCTACCACTCTCTTCGAAAAAATACCGGGCAATCATGTGGTACTACAGCCCAACAAGCAGTGGGATTCCCCGGGGCACAATAGTATCATCGAAGATGCTAACGGTAACGAGTGGATGATTTATCATGCAGTAGATACTCAGGATCGTTATATCCCCAATACGGATCGGTTTCAACGAAAAATGTGCATGGACAGGATTCATTACACGGACGATGGCTGGCCCATTATCATTAATCGATCACCTTCATCTACAATCCAGGCCGGTCCGGTTTACCAAGTATTAGATTCGTCGATTTTTTGATGGGCATCATTCAATCACTTCCACTTCCGGCTTCTCCGCTAAAAAATTCGCCAAGTCGCCGTTCATCTCAAAGCCAGCAGTTCGAAGGTCTACATGTAATTCCTGTTTGACGAAAGTAGGGCATCAGGCAAAAAAGCAGCGGACGCTGTTATATACAAAACACCTGCGGACGCCAGCCCCATCGTGTTTTTTCTTGTTACAAGCTGGCACCAAACGGCGTTACTTTGTTTTTTGCTGCCATGGTCCCTGTCTCCATGAAACATTCGTTATGGCACAAGCTAATAGCATTGGTACAGTGGGTTCAAAATTTTCGATGGTTGCTCACTGGTCGGGGTTTCACGTTAGTGGCGGATAGCTCGGTGCGGCTGCTGTGAAAATCCCGCCAGGACGAAAGCAACCGCTCCGCATATCAAATCCACCGTCGTTGTTGTGTTTAGTGAGCTTGACGAATGATCACCAACAACTTCCAAACACACACAAAAACACTGCGCTGAGATGATGTGTGTACCTGGGGCAGTATCTGTTGAGGATATTGGGTCGCATAGCAACAAACGATTGCCAACATCCCTTCCTTTTTCGGTTGTCTCCTTGTGTGCAGTGGGTTGGATTTGGAGGTGATCGTAAATTTTGGGAGTTGAAAATGAAACCGGGCAACTATCTGTTATCCGATAGCATATGGAGCAGATAATAGCCACGGTAACAGGTCAATAAAGCAGTGGACACAGGGATATGCCAGGCACCTGCGGTGGCTAGCACCATCGTGCTTTTTTATTGTTATGTACTGGCGGCAAATGGGGATAGTTATTGATAACAATTATCTACTAAAAGCTACCTTTCATCAACTTTATTTTGTGCCAAATGCTGAAACACATAGTTTTAAAATTATTATTTGCTTAAGTTGCAATTACCCCATAAAACTGCAAACTCTCCGCTAATTTTATTGAAATTGTAAAGTTAGTGTACGTGCAACAGACTAATAACGAACCTTTTTAAATAGTTAATGTCCACATTAATAGTAAAATTAATTTTATGAAATTATATTTCGCCAAATCAACCAAGTTAATTGTGATATTATTCTTGGGATGGATATTACCATTTTGCACTTATGCCCAAGTAACTGCTACCGAAGATTTTGAAAATGAAACAACCCTCAACGCTACCACACCTCATACTTTTTTTGAATCTGGTATTAGCCTATTATCTACCCTTACATTTCAAAAATTTGCATCAGGTTTTGGATATAATGCTTCAACAAGCTATACACAAGTTTCGGGCAACACGGTTACGAAAACCATTACGATACAAAATGCAAGCACGTCTTTTAAAATTAATTCATTTGCTGCAAGCCGCACATTTGTAGCGCTGAATACCCCCAACTTTGCCGTATTTTAAGGTTATTTTAGACCCACAATAAAAGCAGTTTTTTTACTCATTTCGATGATTTCGACCAAAGCTAATATCAGTATGACTTTCACCCGATTTTACTATTAATTTTGTCCATTAACCCAATTTTTTATATCCTGTTTATTTTTTGTCTCCTTTCTACTTATAATACTACCTTATCTATTAAACTCAAATTTTACTCAAAAACTTGCATATTTAACGTTTAAATATTTCGATTAAAGCATTAAAATAATAAAATTATGACATCATATAAACAACTTTTTATTGCTGGCTTATTTGCATTTATATCCCTAGTCACAAATGCCCAAAAAGTGGCCGTAGTTGGTATTGACCACTCAAGCCCAGCAGTAAATGGAGGAGATTATGACGGTATTTCTTTTGTTGCAACCGAAAACCTACTAGCTGGTACTGTTTTCTATTTTACCAATGGTTTATACGATGCACCTAATACAAGGTTCAGGTCACTAAATGCCGCAGACGATGGTATTAAATTCATTATAAAATATACTGTACCAGTTGGTGGCGTTGCCAAAGGAGTGGTGGTTTATATTCAAGAAACAAACCAGACGAGCAACCTACTTGCAACAACTTGTAGTTCGGGATCTTGTGGTTCTGCCACTTTTCTTGTGTATAATGGCGCTGCTTCAAATTTTTCGATTGGTAGCGTTGTTATGGGTGTTTGGGGGTATAGCGATATTGATGATAATCCGCTTAATGGTATTACCACCGTTCACTCTGTATTATTTGAGGGCTGGTATGATTCTGGCGCCGGTGTTCAAACTGTAGGTAATATTCCTGCTAATATGAACCCTGTTGGAAGTTTTCCTAACGCTATTGTTACTGATGGGCTTTTTTCTGTAGTCCCACCAAATCAAACAATTTCTGAGTATAAACCGAGTTTGAGAGGTGGAGCAGTTTCAAAATTGAATTTAGAAGACCCTACTAACTATAATATAAATCTAACAGGAGCTACTACCTTATCCACAACGCCTTTTGCCAACCTAAATCTGGTAAATGCAAATCCTACAATTTCTGTTATTGTTTCTCCAGGTTCGGTTACTGAAAATGGTGCAACCAATCTAACTTTTACTTTTATTCTTTCTGTAGTTGCAGCTACAAATATTACAGTAAATTATTCAGCATCTGGTACCGCAACCAATGGTACTGATTATGCAACAGTGTCTGGTTCTGTAGTAATAGCCAATGGCAGCAGTACCGCTACAGTTATTGTAAATCCTACGGGTGATCTAACATTGGAACCTGATGAAACAGTAATACTAACAGTTACAACGGGTACAGGTTACGATGTAGGTAGCCCGGGTTTGGCAACCGCCACCATTACAAACGACGACACGGGTACTTCAATACCCAAAGTTGCATTGGTAGGTATTAACCATGCTGATGCTGGTACAAATCCAACTCATGTTGATGGCTTTTCTTTTGTAGCATTAGAAGATATTGCTTCCGGTACGATAGTTTATTTTACCAGAAGAATTTATGATAAAACAACTTTGGTTTTTAGTAATTTTTATACAGGTACAGTAAAATGGACAGCAGGCACAGGCGTAAGCAGGGGCGATGTTTACACGGTAATGGAAACATCCGCAGATGTATTTACCGTTACCTGTTCAGACGGTAGCAATTGTGGAAGTATAACAAATATTGATGCTGGGTTTACCATCCCCACAACTGGTTTAACACTGTTTGCATACGCCGATAACAATGATGTACCTACAGATGCTGTTACTGAAATTTATTCAGCCTTACATACGGGGGACTTGGTGGCATTTACCAATGGTGGAGCTATTCCCGCTAATTCAAACCCTGCATCGATTTATCCGAATACAGTTGTTATTGATAATTTTCCGAATGCAAATCCTGCAAGAACAGAATATAAATTTCCTACAGAGCGTCAGGTAACTGTTACCAGAACATTGCTTGTAAATACTACCAATTGGTTGCATGCACAATCTACCGTAACAGCACTTTCTACAGTTCGTTTCACAAATATTATTGTAACTAGTGGTACGGCTAATCCTTTAATTACAGTATCTACAAGCCCGACATCAGTTTTAGAAAATAGTGTTACCGGTATGGTTTATACATTCACTCTTTCTGCGAATGCAACAAGCAATTTGACTATTAATTTTGGTGTTAGTGGCACAGGTGTTTTTGGTTCTGATTATACACAAACAGGTGCAACTATTTTTACAGTAGGTGCAGGATCTGTAACCATTCCAATTGGCAGTAACACAGCAAGTGTAACTATTGTGCCTACTGCAGATGCTGTACTTGAACCCAATGAAACGGTAATACTAACGATTAACACCGGTACAGGTTACGATGCGGGTAGTCCCAATGTGGCTACAGGAATTATTACGAATGATGATATAAAAAATGTAAATAACTTGGTTGTCATTATCGGAATGAACCATGGAGGAAATGCTACAGAACCTGATGGCTTTAGTTTTGCAGCAAACCAAAATATTGCAGCTGGTACAGATATATATTTTGTGGATGGTCTCTTCAACAATACATCATTAAGTTTTGGTACACTTGAAGCCGTAGTGAAATATACGGTTCCTACAGGTGGGTTGGGCAAAGGCCAAGTTGTGTATGTTGTTGAAACAGGACAAACCACCAATATATTTTCAGTGTCTTGTTCGGCAGGTTCCAATTGTGGAACTGCAATTTTAATAACGCAGGCAAATCCCACAGATTTTAGTTGTGCATTATCAGGAGATAATCTGTACGCTTATACAGATACAGATGGCGACCCAACCAATGGCATTACTGATGTACATGCTTTATTTTATGCTATCAATAATGCCATCCCTAGTTTAGAAAATCCAACAACAGTTTTTCCAAATGCTGTTGTGGTTTCAGGCTTTGGTAGTTCGGCTCCCAATCGTACAGAATATAAATTTGCTGCTAGCGAACGCTCGGCACCAATTAATTTGGCTAATATTCAAAACATAGCTAATTATTTAATTGCACAAACTACCCAAGGTTTATCCTTAATTCCTTTCTTGGGTTTAAATTTATGTCCGGCTACCATTACCGGCCAACCTGCTGCTGCTATTGCTTGTACTGGTACAAACACTTTCTTTACAGTAACGGTAAGCGGTACAAATCTTACTTATCAGTGGCAGGTAAATTCAGGGGCTGGTTTTGCAAATATTGCAAATGGTGGAATTTACAGCGGGG
>JAYUTQ010000216.1:0-1740 GCA_043755055.1 Chitinophagaceae bacterium
CATCATGCTCTACTACAATAACGGTATTACCAAGGTTCCGCAGGTTTTTAAGAACTGCAATAAGCCTTTCGGTATCACGGCTATGCAGGCCAATAGAAGCCAACGATAAAAGCCTGACCGGTAAATACCTGAGCGGCAAACTAAAAATTGATGTGCCATCAAGCAGTAAAAAGTCTAAATACTTTTTAAAAGTGGTGGGAGCAAGGCAAAATAATTTAAAAGATATTGACGTCTCATTTCCGATGCAATGCCTTTGTGTGGTAAGTGGTGTAAGCGGTAGTGGCAAAACCACACTCGTAAAACAGGTTTTGTACCCGGCTTTGCAAAAAATAAAAGGTGAATTTGCCGATAAAGTAGGCAGCCATAAAAGCATTGAAGGTGATGTGGATTGGCTTACGCAAATAGAACTTGTGGATCAAAACCCGATAGGGAAAAGCAGTAGGAGTAACCCTGTTACTTACATAAAGGCTTACGACGCCATTCGGGATTTATATGCCGATCAGCCGCTTAGTAAAATGCGTGGTTTTTTACCCAAACACTTTAGCTTTAATGTGGATGCGGGCCGCTGCGATGCCTGCAAAGGCGAAGGCGAACAAGTAGTAGAAATGCAGTTTCTGGCAGATGTGCATTTACTATGCGATGTGTGCAGAGGCAAGCGTTTTAAAGAAGAAGTGCTGGAAGTAACGTATAATCAAAAAAGCATCTACAACATATTGGAGATGAGTGTGGATGAATCGCTGGAATTTTTTGCCGCAGGCATAGCCAATAATAAAACCTGCGCCAATATTGTAGCTGCTATAAAACCTTTACAAGATGTAGGCCTTGGTTATGTAAAACTTGGCCAAAGCAGCGATACATTAAGTGGCGGCGAAGCCCAACGGGTAAAATTGGCTAGCTTTTTAGGCAAAGGAAAACATGCCGGAAACGTACTCTTTATCTTCGACGAACCCACAACAGGCCTGCATTTCAACGATATTCAAAAATTGCTCACTTCTTTTCATGCACTCATAGCACAAGGCCATAGCATTATTGTAATAGAACACAATACCGATGTAATTAACAACGCCGATTGGGTAATAGACCTTGGCCCGGAAGCCGGTGATGGTGGCGGAACTTTAGTTTACGAAGGCACACCAAAAGGATTGAAAGGATTTAAAGGAAGCTGGACCGGGAAGTTTTTGTAGTGAAAAATTTACCCAACCGATCCAAAAAATAAATAGCAAAGCAGAACTGAAGTAATGATGCCCACCAAATCAGCAAGTAGCATAGCACCAACAGCATAACGGGTGTTTTTTACCGAGATAGAACCAAAGTAAACTGCAATTACATAGAATGTGGTATCGCTGCTGCCTTGTAAAATACAACTCAACCTGCCGGCAAAAGAATCCGCTCCATAAGTTTTCATGGTATCCACCATCATGCCCCTTGCACCGCCGCCACTAAAGGGTTTGATGATGGCAGTCGGTAATCCGTCTACAAAACGGGTATCGGCACCAAGTGCTGCAAAAAGTTGTTTTAGGCCATTAATCAATACATCAAAAGCACCACTGTTTCGCAACATACTTATGGCAACGAGCATGCCTACGAGGTACGGAATAATTCTTACAGCTGTGTCGAAACCGCCTTTGGCTCCTTGTATAAAAGCATCAAAAACATCTATTTTTTTATACAGGCCACCTAATATTATCAGTAGAAAAATTACCAAAATCAGCCCATTGCTAAGAATGCCTGAAAACGACT
>JAYUTQ010000217.1:0-3822 GCA_043755055.1 Chitinophagaceae bacterium
TTACTAGGTTGCATAGAAAATGTAATTCCATCTTACAAAAGTGTACATGCCTAGTTCTTTAATTTTTGCGGCCACTTTATTCATCACTACCATTTCATCTGGCTTGGCATTAAAGGGAGCCATGGGTTCTTTTGTAGTTCTGTTTTTTACCAATTCTATGCAACCTAGTAAACCGGTATTTCGGAAATCGCCAATGGATGGATGTTTGGCTTTTAACTTTTCAACTTCATGCTCCATGTATTGGCCCATGGCTTTTGCATTGTCAAGCAATCCATCTTCTTCATAAATTTTTAAAGTTTCCAGCGCTGCTGCACAGCAAACGGCATGTGCAGAATAGGTAAGGCCTAACGGCAAAACAGTATCGTCATACTTGGCAGCAATCCTATCGCTTATCTGCAAACAACCAAATGGTAAATAGCCGCAGGTGAGTCCCTTTGCCATGGCAATCATATCCGATACAATATCATGGTTTTGGAAGCCGAACCATTGGCCCGTTCTGCCAAAGCCGCTCATCACTTCATCCATAATCATGAGGATGCCATGCTTATTAGTTATTTCCCTAACTTCCTTTAAATAACCTTTTGGATATTGCAAACAGCCTGAGGTACCGGATTCGCCTTCCAGCAAAATAGCAGCAATATTATTGGATCCTTCGTAAGCAATCATGCGTTCTAAAGAAGCAATGCTTTCTTTTAATAAATTTTCTTCGCCGTATTCCCAACGGTATAAATTAGGCAAATCAAAATGTACAAAATTGGGTGACTGTTGTGCATCTACTGGTAATTTTCGTGGGTCGCCACCGGCGGATATAACGCCCATGGTGGCCCCGTGATATGATTGGTAGCGGGTTAGTATTTTATGCCTTCCCGTGTAGAGCCTTGCAAGCTTAATACCATTTTCAATAGATGTGGCACCGCATAACGTAAAGAATGATTTATTGAGATCGCCTGGGCAAATTTCGGCTAGTTTTTTCCCTAAATCAGCCCGGACTTTCGTAACACACGCAGGTGTTACATACGCCACTTCCTGCATTTGTTTTACCACTGCTGTTGTTATCCGTTGGTTGCCATGGCCAATGTTCATATTGATTAATCCGCTGGAAAAATCAATAATGCGGTTATCGTCATAATCGTACAAGTACACACCTTCAGCACGTTTGATGGCAATGGGATTGGTGCCTTTTTGTTTGCTCCAACTAAAGAGGGTAAAGTCTTGTGCATTCTGGACGATTGAAGCCCCCTGGCCCCCGGTGGGGGAAACAGAACCGTGATTTTCTATGTGAATATCTGAAGGAGTTGAGCTCATTGGAGCTATTACATTTGAAATAGTGTCAGACGATGTCATTGTTGTTTTTTTACATTCTTAAATAAAAACGCTCCCTAAATACAAGATGGGTTCCAGAAGTATTTGATACCTAAACAGAATAGGGATGTATCGTAGTTCCCCCACCGGGGGCTAGGGGGCTTTAACTCATCCAATTCACTCCTGCCTCTGGGTTCCACTTTACCGTACTCTTTTTCAATTTCGTCCAGAATTCAATGGAACTTTTGCCGGTGATATCGCCCACACCAAATTTGCTGTCGTTCCAGCCGCCAAAGCTGAAGGGTTCACGGGGTACGGGTACGCCCACATTTACGCCAATCATACCGGCACTTGCGTTGTCGATAATGTAACGGGCCATGCCGCCGTTTTGGGTAAATACGCTGGCGGCATTGCCATAAGGGTTGGCGTTTTCAATGGCCAATGCTTCGTCCACGGTATTGGTACGCATAATGCTGATCACCGGGCCAAAGATTTCTTCTGTTGCAACACTCATTTCCGGGGTTACAAAATCAATCACTGTCGGGCCAACATAAGTGCCGTTTTCTTTGCCTTCAACCTGAGTATTTCTTCCATCCACTAAAATTTTAGCACCCTGTTGTTCGGCTTCTGTAATGTATTGTTCTATGCGGTCTTTGGAAGCTTTATTAATAACGGCACCGAGGTTTTGGCCGGGAACGATCTTCCTTGCTTCTTCACAAATTTTTTCGATAATATGATCCACATTGCCCACGCCTACCATGGCACTTGCAGCCATACAACGCTGTCCGGCACAGCCGCTCATACTGGCGGCTACGTTTTGGGCCGTCATGGTGGGGATGGCATCGGGTAAAACCATCAGGTGGTTTTTTGCACCACCTAAGGCCAGGCATCTTTTATAGTTACTGGTGGCTCTTTGGTACACAATTTTGGCCACTTTGGTACTGCCTACAAACGAAATGGCCTGTATGGCAGGATGGTCGCAGATGGCTTCAACTATTTCTACATCGCCATGAACGATATTGAACACACCATCCGGCAAGCCGGCCTCTCTTAGCAATTCCGCCAGGCGGCCGCAGCTTAACGGTACTTTTTCCGATGGTTTTATAATCATGCAATTGCCCAGGGCAATGGCATTGGGAAGCGTCCAATTGGGAACCATGCTGGGGAAATTGAACGGAACAATACTGGCGACAATGCCAAGCGGCACATGCTCTGTGCGGCATTCGATGCCTTTGCTTACTTCCAGCAATTCGCCGGTTATTAGTTGAGGTAGGGATGTAGCAAACTCGGTTAGCTCTATGCTTTTTTCTATTTCGGCTACGGCTTCGCTGTAGGTTTTGCCATTTTCTTCGCTTACCAGTTTTGCCAGTTCTTGCAGGTTTTTTTCAAGCAGGGTTTTGTATTTAAAAAATACCTGAACCCGTTCCTTAATGGGTGTACGGCTCCACGTGGTAAAAGCAGTTTTGGCGGCAGCTACCGCAACGTCCAAATCGGCTTTGCTACTCATGGGCACTGTAGAAAGTAAGGTGCCATCAAGCGGAGAAATAACTTCCATGTGGCGGTGGGTGGTATCTTTTACAAATTGTCCGTTGATAAAATTTTGGACGGCAGGATATTTCATATTGTAGCGATGTTTTATGTTGTGACTAGTGAATGCTTTTTTCACCAAACAATAAATATAAAAACATTCATGATAAAAGGGTTGCTTTAGTTTAGGATGTTTTATTGGTGATTTATGAGTTTAGCTTTTGGCAACCCCTTTAGAAATGGGTAAGCCAAATAGTAGCACAAAAGCTTTATTGCTGCCAGACCTGCCTGCCGGTAGGCAAGTAGAAGTGAAAAGCCTGGAGTACCGCATTTGTTTTTTTTAATAGCGATGCTTACCTGTTTGTATGCGGCCGAGGACTCGTAACAGATAGCCCCCAAAATTCTTCGGGACAGGCGAAACCGAGCTGACTATTGGTTTACAACTGAAAGCCTCTGATTATTATGCCTTAAGGGGTACATTTGCAGCCATGGATAGTTTTTTAGAGCGGATGAGGCGTACTTGGACGGAGGCTTTTAGCGATAAGCATTTCAGAAATACTTTTTTTATTGGGCTGGCCCTACTGATTGGTTTTTTAATGTTGCTGCCGCTCTTTTACCCACACATAGAGGCAAGAGATGGATATAGATTAAACGATTGGCTGTTAAACAAGCTTACGCCACGGGATGTGTCGATACCCGTTTTTATGATTGTGTGGGGTGCAGGTATACTGGGCGTTTACAGGGCATTGCACAACCCATTAATTCTGCTGCGTTTTTTTTATGCCTACGTTTTTTTTATCATTACCCGCAGCACCTGCCTGGTATTTGTGCCGCTTGATCCACCTTTGGGTATTGTGGAGTTAAAAGATCCGCTTACGAATATATTTTATGGCGGAGCGTTTATGATGAAAGATCTATTTTACAGCGGTCATACAACTGCTGTGGTTATAATTGCAATACTACTGCCGAAGCGTTCGGATAAAATTGTTTTGG
>JAYUTQ010000218.1:0-8797 GCA_043755055.1 Chitinophagaceae bacterium
TTGGATTAAAACTTTCTCCAAGCCTTGCTATCTAATAAAAATACTTCAATGAAAATCAATGAATTATCAATTAGTTACTTAAGAGAAAAAAAAGAAAAAGCATTGAAGATCATATCAGGTATGTGTTTGTGTACAAAACACCTAATCCTAAAAAATTGAGCAGGCCTGCAACCCAAGACTGTAAGCATTTACAGCCAACGGATGCTTAATATCTCCGCATTCCTGCTGCATTTAAACAAGGCATTAAAATTTTAGTGCAAAATTTTTATTGTAAATCAATAGTTTATGAGGCATGGAAAAAAATTAGTTGCTCAAATAGTTGGAAAATATAATGAAGAAGCACACCTTCGCACCCCATTCAAAAAAACGTTGGATGGAACATTTTTAATTAAAGCATTTGGGAGGATGGTCCTGAAGCTTCAAAAAACAAAAGTTATGAGCAAACTACATTTCACCACCAAACATGCGAATGAGGCTACCGTACAGCACAACTGGTACATTGTTGACGGTACCAATCAAACCGTCGGACGCATGTGTGCAAGAATTGCATCTGTTCTCCGTGGTAAGAACAAAACCTATTACACGCCCCACGTTGATTGCGGCGATAATGTAATTATTATTAATGCAGATAAAGTTGTGTTTACCGGCGACAAGCTGGAGCAAAAAATCTACATCAACTTTAGTGGCTACCCAGGTGGTAAAAAAGAAGAAACCGCTGGCAACCTGATCAAACGTCGTCCGGATGCAATTTTAGAACGTGCCGTAAAAGGTATGTTACCTAAAAATCGCCTTGGCCGCAAAATGATTAAGAAATTGTATGTGTACGCCGGTGCTGCACATCCGCACAGTGCACAACAACCTAAAGAATTGAAGTTCTAAGAGTACAAAGACATTAGTATTTAGTACAAAGACTAAACCTCTTGAAAAAATCTAAATACTATCATCTCAGTACTATTGTCTCTAAAATACTTTCATCTCAGTACTAAATACTTAGTACTTAATACTAAAAAATGGAAAAGCAAATAAAATCCGTTGGTCGCCGTAAAGAAGCAGTTACCCGTGTTTTCCTTACCAAAGGAACCGGTGCTATTACTGTTAATGGCAAAGACTACAAAACCTATTTCCCAATGGTATACCTGCAAAATCAGGTAGAAACGCCATTGAAAGCAGTTGAATCTACAGGTTCTTACGATATCGTAATCAATGCTACCGGTGGTGGTGTTAAAGGACAGGCAGAAGCTGTAAAACTGGGCATTAGCCGTGCTTTAATTGAGCTTAACCCGGAGTTAAAGCCCATTTTAAAGGCATCAGGTTTATTAACCCGTGACAGCCGCCAGGTAGAACGTAAAAAACCAGGTAAGAAGAAAGCCCGTCGCAGCTTCCAATTCTCCAAACGTTAATACGTTGGTCATCAGGTCAATAAGTCAACGGCCATTATTTGGCCAATGCAATGACGAATGACCATTGACTTAATGACGAAATAAAATTTCCAAATAATAATAAATCTCCAAAAGAAATGGAATCAAATACTTCACTTCAACAACAGCTTCTGGAAGCCGGCGTACACTTTGGTCACCTAAAGAAAAAGTGGAACCCAAAGATGTTGCCTTACATCTTCGCCGAGAAGAAAGGTATTCACATCATTGATTTAAATAAAACCACCGAGTGCCTGCAGGAAACTGCTGCTGCCATGAAGCAGATTGCCAAGAGTGGTAAAAAAATCATGTTTGTTGCTACTAAAAAGCAGGCAAAAGAAATCGTTAGCGAATGTGCTAAAAAAGTAAACATGCCTTACGCTACAGAGCGTTGGTTAGGTGGTATGCTTACCAATTTCAATACGGTTCGTAAGAGCGTAAAGAAAATGCAGAGCATCGAAAAATTGCTTGGCGATGGCAGCATCGACAGCCTTACTAAAAAAGAGCGTCTTACCTTAGGCCGTGATAAAGACAAACTGGAAAAAGTATTGGGTGGTATAGCCAACATGGGCCGTATTCCGGCCGCTTTGTTTCTTGTAGATATCGGACATGAGCATATCGCTTTAGCCGAAGCAAAAAAATTAAATATCACCACATTTGGTATGGTGGATACCAACAGCGATCCTAACAAAGTGGATTTTGCTGTACCAGCCAATGATGATGCTACAAAATCTATCGCCATTATTTGTAACTACGTTACTGCTGCTATTGCCGAAGGTTTGGCTGAGCGTCAGGTAGCTAAAGACGAAGATGGTGTGGTAGATGATAACGACGGCGACGATCGTCCATCATTTAAAATGGATGGCGAAGAAGGTGGCCGCGAAAGAGGCGGTAGCCGTGCAGGTGGCCGTGGAACCGGTAACCGTGGCGGTAACGCAGGCGGTGGTCGTCCGGGTGGTGGAGCAGGCGGTGCTGGCGGCGGACGTCGTCCGGCAGGTGCTGGCGGACCAGGTGGCGGCGGTGGACGTCGTCCGGGTGGACCACGTTAGTTGATTAGTGATTGGTTGATTAGTAATTAGTAAGCCTGTCACTCTGCATCCGCTAAGGCTTAATATTGGTAATATAAAAAGGCTTTCTTTAAGTCTAACTGATTGCTATTCTTTGGCGGCCTTGGCAGCTTGCCCCGCCGAATGCGGGGACGCTCCATTCAAGTTTAGATATTCTATATAACTTTTATCGGAGCGGCGTAATCATCAAACATAAAAGAAACAACAGATACTATAAGAGAAGACCAAAGCCTTAAAAGCATTGGTCTTTTCCAATTCAAAGGTTTTGGGTTTTCAAAGTGAAACTTTAAGTCTTATAAGTTGTTTACATCAAATTTAAAATCCGTGATAACCCGTTCAATCCGTGTTATCCGTGTTCAAAAAAATAAAAAATAATATTATGAGCGAAACTGTAGTAGCAATAACAGCAGCCGACATTAACAAGCTGCGTCAGGCCACAGGTGCCGGTATGATGGATTGCCGCAAGGCCCTAACCGAAAGCAATGGCGATTTTGAAGCCGCCATCGATTGGTTGCGTAAAAAAGGACAAAAAGTAGCGGCCCTCCGCAGCGACCGTGATGCCAAAGAAGGTGTGGTATTGGCCAAAACAACGGCCGATAACAAAACCGGTATCACTGTTTGTCTTAGCTGCGAAACAGACTTTGTAAGTAAGAACCCAGACTTTGTAGCCTTTGCCCAAAGTATTATGGATGCCGCTATAAGTAGCAACGTAACAAGTGTAGACGAACTGAACGCAGTAGAAATTAATGGCGCTAAAGTTTCAGAACTAATCAACGACAAACTGGCTTCTATCGGCGAAAAAATCGGCATCAGCAAGTTCGAAAGAATTGATGCTGAATATGTAGCTTCATACATTCACGGTAGCAATCGTATGGGTGTATTGGTAGGGCTAAACAAAGCCGCTGCCGAAGCTGGTAAAGATGTGGCCATGCAAATAGCCGCCCTTAATCCGGTAGCTGTAGATAGCGATAGCGTACCCGCCGAAACGGTAGAACGTGAAAGAGCCATTGTAACAGACGTAATTACCAACGACCCTAAAATGGCCGGTAAACCCGCTGAAATGATTGCTAAAATTGCCGATGGTAAATTGAATGCTTTCTTTAAAGAAACCACTTTGCTGAGCCAGGCTTTTGTAAAAGACGGCAGCAAATCTGTAGCCGATTACCTGAAAAGTGTAGATGCTGATTTGAAAGTTATTTCCTTCAAACGTGTGGCTTTAGGATAATCTCCTCTAATAGATATATTAAAGAAAAAGCGGCAGCCATTATTGGTAGCCGCTTTTTTGCTTAAATGTAAACAACCGCCTGAGAGTGTTTTTTCTACTAAGCCATAACGGCAATCATCGACAATGCTATTTCACCCAAATCCTTGTTGCCCAATATTTCTATTTGTTGCAAAGCCATGCCAGTAGTTATGCCTTTTGAAAAAAGCTTCCATGCCACTTCGGGGCTTATAATTATTTGGGATTCGGGTTTTGATTTTTGCTCATAACCCAACTGCCAGCCCTGCTCCACTTTTTCCATAAACCAACTACCGCCAATATTGGTGTTTATGATTACTTCTATGGATGTGCCTGCGTTTGCGGCAACGTGGCGGTAAGTGTGCGGCAGCCCTCTTAAAAGGGTATCAATAAATGGGTAAAAAAGTTCTTTTGTAAGAATGCCCGGCTTATTTACAGCATCCCGTATCTGCTGCTGATGGATCCATTTTTCGGTGTATTCTCTTGCTACATGAAACCAGTTAGCCGACTCCGTTTCTCCAGCCCAAGATACCGGAAATATGGCCGGTGCAAAGGGCTCTAGTGCTGCTATGTGATTGCTAAATTCTTTGCCGGTAGCTTCCAGCAAATCTGTAAGTACCGTTGGGCTTACCCGCTTCATGGCATGTACCCAATCGGCATTCTGGCGGTTAAGGTAATCCAGCAAATCCTGGTACGATGCAATGGTGCCGGGCTGTACACCAGCATAGCCATCTCTTGCCATAGAGAGGGTTCTGATATTTCCATCCAGTAAATGGGCGGCTATATCTTTTACCGTCCAAAGTTTGGCTATCGTAGGGTTGTTCCATTCTTCGGCAGATAATGAACGTAATAGCGCTATCAGCTTAGCATCGAGTATGGGAAAAAGATGCGTGGTTGGTATGGGTATTTCCTGCTGCATCTGTTGTTATTTTATAGTGTCGAAATCTTCTTTTAGCATCGCATAAATATACTCATCACGCCACATGTTATTGTTCCGGAAGCTTTGTTTGGTAGCACCTTCTTTTCTAAACCCAACCTGCTCCAACAGTTGAATGCAGTTTGTATTTTCCTGATCGGTGATGCCAATAATACGGTGCATATTATGATTGGTAAACATGTAATGCAGCACAGCTATCAGCGCTTCTTTTGCATAGCCCTTGCCTTGGTATACATGAGAAAAAGTTATGCCAAACTCTATAAGCCTTTTGTCATAGCTCTCTGGTTTAAGGCCTATATCGCCGATTAGTTTTTTTTCATCTGTTAGTTCTATGGCAAGTTGCACCCATTTGCCGGCTTCGCCGAAATCGGCCTTACTTTGGGCATCGGTAAAAGCGATGCACCGTTCCTTACTATACGGCTCGTAGCCCTGAAATCTGCACACATCGGGGTTAGAACGGTAAGCGTAAAAATCTTCCCAATCGCCGGGCCTGAAGTTCCTGATGGTTAATCTTTGTGTTGTGATTACTTCCATGTATTTATAATTGTAAGCAAATAAAATACATGTAAGGTATTGCACCATTGGCATTTGGCATATTAAAGAATGCCGGATAAAATGCTAGATAAAAAAATTACCTTGCTACACTAAAACTAACTGAATGAATAAGCTTATCGGTTTATGCACCATCCTTATCCTATCTGGTTGCGATTGCAACAAAACAGTAACTACACCACCCGTGCCGGCCACGTTTCTTCCGGTAAAGGCAGGCAGCAGTTGGACGTACACCACCCAGGCGTATGCACCGGTACCCTCTACCGGCACTTTCACTTTAAAGGCTACCGCAAAAGATACTGTGATCAGCAGCAAAACTTATAAGGTTTTTACCAATAGCAGTGCCGATAACGAGTATTACAATGTAACGGGCACAGATTATTTTCAACTCGGAAATCTGGCAGCATTAAATCAGCGTTTGGAATTACTGTACCTGAAAGATGCAGCAGTTGGCACCACTTGGGCCGAAACAAAAACCATTACTTTTCCGGGTGTTCCTACGCCCATAAACGTGCCCCTCAATTATTCCGTTACCAAAAAGGGCATAAGTTATGTAGTAGGTGCCAAAACATTTACCGATGTAACGCATGTAAAAATTACCATCGGCACACTTACGGTAATGGGCTTTCCTATTACGCCTGTAAGCGATTTTAATTACTACTATGCCCGTGGAGTCGGCCGTATTTATGCCCGTACCAAACTCACCATCAGCGTACCATTGGCTGGCATTAATATTAATAACGATGACGAATTAAAACTGACGAGTTATACCATTTTGTAAAAGCGAACACCAACTGGCGGCACCCCATTGCACCCCATTGAATTGCACTGCTTCGTGTCCATTGCACTGGTTCGTGTCCCACGAACTGGAATGCCTACATTTGAATCTGCTTACATTTAATGGATGAATTCTTTGTACAAACAACGCAAATCCATTGCACTGGTTCGTGTCCCACGAACCGGAATGCCTGCAAAAGAATCCGTTTACATTTAATGCATGAATTCTTTGTACGAACAACGCAAATCCATTGCACTGATTCGTGTTCCACGAACCAGAATGCCTGCAAAAGAATCCGCTTACATTTAATGCATAAATTCATTCTATTTCCGCACTGGTTCGTGTCCCACGAACCGGAATGTCTGCATAAGAATCCACCTACATTTAGTGCATGAATTCATTGAATGAACAACGCAAATCTTCTGCACTGATTCGTGTTCCACGAACCGGAATGCCTGCAAAAGAATCCGTTTACATTTAATGCATGAATTCTTTGTACGAACAACGCAAATCGGCCATCCTAAAAGGGGAACTCTACTTTTGGACAGCCACCATCAATAACTGGAAACACCTGCTGGAATCAGATGCCGTGAAGTTGGAAATTATAGCTTCATTGCAATGGCTCAAAGCGAAGGGTTTAATTTCTGTGTATGCGTTTGTCATCATGCCAAACCATATGCATCTCATTTGGCAGGTACATGGCAACAATGGAAAAGAATCACCACAGGGTTCTTTATTAAAATTTACGGCGCATCAATTCCGTAAAAAATTATTACAAGATGCTCCATTGGTATTGAAAGAATATGCCGTTACAGCTCCCAACAAACAGCATGAATTTTGGCAGCGGGATTCTCTGGCACAATTACTTTACAATCGATCATTTATCATGCAGAAATTAGAATACATCCATAACAATCCTGTAACTGGAAAATGGCAACTGGCTGTTGCACCAACTGCATACCGTTTTTCATCAGCGTCTTTTTACCACACAGGCGTGGATGAGTTTGGCATCCTGACAAATATCAGTGAGGTTTTGTAATCATTCCGTTTCGTGGGACACGAACCAGTGCGGAGAAGCGATGAGGCATCTTGTCAAATATCAGTGAGGTTTTGTAATCATTCCGGTTCGTGGGACACGAACCAGTGCGGAGGTGACTATAAAGACCATGGAGCTTTATGCGTTTATGCTCTAAAGGTGGACCTTGCGAAAAGCAAGCACGGTGGGAGCCCCAAATAAAGGGAAGTTCCCGTCCATCTTGTCAGTTTTCCCCTGAGAACCGTTCCAACTTTGAACCCAAGCCAACTGTGCATCAAACTCACTAGAGGTCCAATTTGCAGACTCAATTGTGATGCCGACCTGCCACCTGTTTTGGATCAGGAAAGGCCATTCATCCTTGGAACCTAGGAACCAGTCAGTGAAACCACCTCGGGTGGATGTATCACAAAGCTTTGCAGCGCTAGGGCCACTAGTGAATCCGCTTACGATGTTCGTCGTATTGGACGGACCAGTGCCAAACGCTGTACCGGTATTTCCCAACAGGATGTTACGAGCTCCCCAGGCGTACTTTTCTGCCAGTGGGACGGTATCGACCACATATGCTTCGGTTCCACCGTTGAATATGTAGAAGATTTTTCCTCCACCATAGATTTGACCTATGGTGAAGCCAGGTGCCTTGGTAGTAAAGCTAATCTCACTACCGTAGGTCACAACACTATCGGGGTTAACCGAATAGCTGCGACATTTGTACGTGGTAGACGCATTGAGCCCGTTGAGGGTACTTGCAAAAGAGCCAACATCTTTACCTTCAACAGTTTTGCTGCTAGAGATAGTCGGTGAGCCGGTTGTGTTCCAGCAAACGCCGCGATATGCGACAACTGCGGGGTCTTCGGTGATTACACTGTTGCCAGAGATCACAGCCGATGTAGCAGTGATGCTTCCGGCGGTGCCCGTTGTGACGGTCGGTAAGGTGTACGTAGTATCTATTGTTGTAGCACTTGTACCCTTGGCATTAACGGCTGTGTGTTTAAAAAATATTTTTGCACCAGCAGCAAAGCCGGTGAGTGGAGTAGAAAACGCCCCAACTACCAATGGATGATTTACTTTGTTTTCCACTGTAAAATCTCTGCTTTTAGACCATGATGTATAGCAGCTTGTAATGGGTGTACCACCATCAGATGTTATTTCACCCAATATGGTTACTGTAGTTGTGGTAATATTAGAAACCCCCTTTTTTATCACAGTTGGGGCGGTTCTTGTATCTATAACTGGCGGGGGCGGGGTTGGCGTAGTACTTTTCTTACTACATCCTATCAGTAACAGAAGAGATAAAACCATGTTACTAATCATCCATATTTTAATGATTCTAATCTTCATGTCGATTAATTTAAATTGAAGCTCAGGTTTACATAATAAATAGAAGGCATGTAAATGTAGTTTTTATTTTTATAAATTCTAAGTGCGTTTGCCGTGCTGTAATTAAATGCATACACTAGTTCCTCTGCACCCTCTGCACAGGTTGGTGTCCTCCGCACTGGTTCTCTGCACTGGTTCGTGTCCCACGAACCGGAATGCCTGCATATGAATCCTCTTACATTTTAATGTATGATTTCATTGTACGAACAACGCAAATCGGCCGTTCCTTTCCACTATCTGTACTGGTTCGTGTCCATCTAACAGGAAGCGATGCGGCAGCCTGACAAATAGCAGTGAGGTTTTATGACCCTCTGCACTGGTTCGTGTCTCACGAACCGGCATGCCTGCATATGAATACGCTTACATTTTAATGCATGATTTCATTGTACGAACAA
>JAYUTQ010000219.1:0-8789 GCA_043755055.1 Chitinophagaceae bacterium
TATCCAAATCGCCTTTGCCTTTTTTGGCAATGGCTTCTTCTAATTGCATAGCCATTACATCTTCGTAACAAGCCCTTTCGCCTTCGTAAAAAACACCAAACGGACGTGGAAAATGGCCTTCTATCCGGGTATCATCAAACATGCGGGTAAGCACCTGTGCTTTGTAAAAATCTTTTTCGTCGTGTATCCACAGATCATCTTTGCTTACGCTTCCATCCTCAAGATTTACTACCACGGGGCGGAAACCGTCAAGCTTGATACCCATATTTTGGGTAGCACCAAATACCAAAGGCTGCCCTTGTTCTAAAAACACTACTTCATTGGCTTTGGTAGATTTTTCGGTAAACGGTTCAAATGCACCATCGTTAAAAATGTTACAGTTCTGATAGATTTCTAAAAAGGAAGCACCCTTATGTGCATGGCTGCGGATGAGCATGGCCTGCAAATGCTTGGGATCTCTATCCATGCTCCGTGCTATAAAAGTAGCATCAGCACCAAGGGCCAAAGCCATAGGGTTAAATGGATGATCGATACTGCCCAACGGCGTACTCTTGGTAACCTTGCCTTCTTCTGAAGTAGGTGAGTATTGGCCTTTGGTGAGGCCATATATCTGGTTGTTAAAAAGTAAGATGTTTACATCAAAATTGCGGCGCAGCAGGTGGATAGTATGGTTACCGCCAATGCTAAGGCTGTCGCCATCGCCGGTTACGATCCACACACTTAATTCGGGGCGGCTGGCTTTAAGGCCACTAGCTACTGCCGTGGCACGGCCGTGGATGCTGTGCATTCCGTAGGTGTTCATGTAATACGGAAAGCGGCTGCTACAGCCGATGCCACTTACAATCACAATGTTTTCTTTAGGAACGCCAATACCTGGCATAATTTTCTGAACCTGGGCCAAAATGGAGTAGTCTCCGCAACCGGGGCACCAACGCACTTCCTGATCGGTAGCAAAATCTTTGGCAGTTAAAACCGGGGCAATCGCTGTCGTAGTTTCCATGTTTTATATTGAAATCTGATTTTGGATTCGCAAATATCATGCATCTTCAAATAACTAATCCTGAAAACTTCCGTAATCGTTGCCGCAAGAAAGTAACCTCCCTATAAATCTGTTTTATAGGATTAAGTCTTTAGTTGGCACTTGCAATTGTTTAGCTTAAATTGTAATTGTAGAATCGGTTATGGTGGGCAGCGCCCACATCTGTTGGTAGCTAATTATAAATAAAGGTATTTGCTGGCTATAGGCCAGCCCTGTAAACTAAATAGCATTTTTAATGATCCAAATTTACACCGCTTACAGGTTTGGGCTATGCCCAAAATGCCGCCCACTTCTTTTATTCTTCTACAAACAGGGCTGGCCTACAGCCAGCAAATCTCTCGGAATATTATAGTAAGTTTCAAAACAATGCTCGTACAAAAGTTTGCATACTAATTAATTAACCCTACAAATCTATTTTAAAATAGCAAGGTCTATTTCTAAACCTGGCAGTACATCTTCGCCGGAAAGTTTTTTATCAAAACCGAGTACATTTTCTACGGTTCCGTCGGCCCGATATATGGTGGTGGTTTCAGTTTTGGGATTGATGAGCCAGCCGAGAAGGACGCCATTTTCTATCCACTTTGTCATCTTCTGTTTTGCGGATTTTAATCTGTCAGTAGGTGACATTAGTTCGATAACAAATTCTGGGGCAATATAAGGAAACTTCTTCCGGTCGTTAATTGGAACGGTTTCCCATTTTTCATTGCTTATCCATGACACATCCGGACTAAGCATAGAAGTATCAGGTAAATAATATCCGGCAGTAGCTTCTCTTATCTTACCCAATTTGGCTTTTCTGTTCCAAATGGTAACCTCTGCGGTTAACTCACTATTTAATCCTGATGATTCGGATCCGGCTGGGGGCATAATATAAATTTGATGTTTTTGGTCCCTTTCTATTTTAGTGTTTTTGTTTTGAGCACAAAAGTTGAAAAACTCATCATCCGTCATGCTTTCAAATCCGGGAAGTTCCAGGTCCATTTCATAATCCGGGTTTATAATTCTTGCTGTCATAAAAATTATTTGTTCAAATTTAGCAATAGTTAAGTTTACAAATCATCTCAATAAATAACAGGGTATTTCCATATTCTCCTCATTTCACTTTCTTTAAAAAATCCTTCATCCCTTTATACACCTGAATAGCTACTTTTTTGCGAAACGCTTCATCCAGTATCAGCTTTTCATCATCGGCATTGCTTAAAAAAGCAACTTCTACCAGGCTGCTGTTAAACTCGGTAGGTTGTATGGGTTGGAAATTAAAATTGCCTACGTTTCCAAATTCTTTAAGGCCTTCGATAGCCAGCAAACGCTTTAGCAATGCCTGTGTAAACGGGCGGTATGCCACATGTTTGTAATAGGTAGATACGCCCTGTGCCGTGGCCCTTGAAGAACTGTTGAGGTGAAACGAAACAAACAAATCGGGCCACTGCTGCTGCAAAAAAAGCACCCGGTCTTTATTGTCGAAAGAGGTGTCATTTTCACGGGTCATGATTACTGTTGCGTGTTTCCGATGTAATATTTTCTGAAGTTCTTTGGCAAATAGCAAAGTGTAGTTTTTCTCCTGTACACCGGCGGTTAATCCACTAGCTCCTGTGTTGGTGCCGCCATGGCCGGCATCTATGGCTATCACCATATTTTTTAGTTGTTGCCTGGCAGGAAATTGTTTGATTTTTATTTGCAACGACCGGCCTCTGAAGCCAATGCTATAACCCCATGGCTGTTGGTGTTTCAAGCTAATAGTTAGCCGCACCACATCGTCTTCCGTTTGCTCGAAAGCAATGTTTTTTACTTCTTTGGCACTTTGCAGTTGGGTAATCCAGTTGGTGTTACTCATCACGCCATACAGGTCCACCACAATTTTTGCGGGGCTAATTTCCAGCCAGCTTTTGTAGGCTATTTTTTTATTGAGGCTGATGGATACATAATCAAAAAGCGAATCGCCCCGTACACTCCAGCTTTCGGTAAGTGCGGTTTTTTGTTTGGCGGTGTCTGCTTTTACAGCCAGTTGCTTTTTATCGATGTAGGCACTGTGGTTTTTGCTTAATGCCACATGATACAGTTCGTTGATACTATCTATTACAGGCAATACAATGCCTGTATCTATATAGCCCATTTTAGCACTGCCAAGCCGGTCTTCGCCATTGCTGTAGGCCAATTGAGGTAGTTTGCCCGTAATGGTGCCGGTTAATTGGGCATGGCTAATTTGGGTAAAAATAAAAACAGATAAAAGGATGATTACGCATTGCTTCATAGGATAAATGTAAGGAAAGCGTAAAGGCTAATCTTCCCATTTATCAATCCTTCCTCCCCTCCAGCACAAAGCCAAAAGTAGAACCAACATCTTCTGAACTGCGAACATGAAAGCTTTGGCCATGGGCATCTATAATGTGTTTGCAAATGGCAAGGCCGAGGCCACTGCCACCAATTTTTCGGCTGCGGGCTGTATCGGTGCGGTAAAACCGTTCGAAAATGCGGGGCAAATGTTCTTCGGAAATACCAATGCCATCATCGCTGATTTCTATTAATACATGCTTGCCATCGGTGCGGTACACACTTGCAGTAATGGAACCTTTCTGGCGATTGTATTTAATGGCATTTTCCAGCAGGTTTATAAATACCTGCCGTATTTTTTCTTTATCGGCAAACACCACTATATCCTGCTCGGTGCCTTTTTTAAAACTAAAATAAATTCCCCTTTCATCGGCCAGATAACTGAGGCTTTCGTACACTTCTTTTATCAAATCCTGAACGATGAAGTTTTGCTTGTACAAGGGCTGTTCGCCGCTTTCCAGTGTCGAAATCTCGTCCAGATCGTTTACCAGGCTAACCATTCGTTCTACATTTCGGTTGGCCTTTTCTAAAAATTTTACTCTTACGTTTTCATCTTCCATAGCACCATCCAGGAGCGTATTTACATAGCCTTGTATGGCAAAAATGGGGGTTTTTAATTCGTGTGCCAGATTCTGTAAAAACTCTTTACGGTAGCTTTCATTTTGTTTCAGTAATTCTATTTCATCCTTCTTTTGCTCGGCCCATTTCTCCACATCATCTTTTACTTCGTCAATGCTTTTTTGTGGCAGAATGTATTTGTAATAAGTTTCCTCTCTTTTACTGGCTTTGGTTTGGTAAATAAACTTGTAAATCAGTTTTATTTTACGGTAAATAAATTGCTGCAGAAAAAAATTGACCAATAAAAAACTGATAATAAAAAGTACGATGAAGCTTACTACGGCGATCCACCAACGGTCTACAAAAAAGAAAATGGCTATTGCCACCATTAGAGAAATAGTGAAGGCATTAATAGCCGCCAACTGCCTTGGCGTAAGGTTTTTTAAACTAAACATTATTACTAAAGGTTCAAGCTACAAGATACAAGGTTCAGGTAACAAGGTACAAGTAGCAAGGGTCAGGAATTCAAGGCTCAAGGTACAGGTTGCAAGGATCAAGGTACAAATAGCAAGGTTCATGGTTTCTAAAAGCCATCCTTGTTACTTAAGATTGTAGCTTGTTTCTTGAACCTTACCGAAGGTTTACATTTCAAACTTGTAACCCACGCCCTTTACGGTGGTAACACAATCTACACCTAGCTTTTGGCGAATTTTACGAATGTGTACATCAATGGTGCGGTCGCCAACAATTACATCGGTACCCCATACCAGGTTTAATATTTCGTTGCGTAGAAAAACACGGCCGGGTTTGGAAGCCAGCAGGTATAATAATTCAAATTCTTTTTTGGCCAATATCACTTCCTCGTCGGCTATCCGTACTATAAATTTTTCAGGATCGATGCTGATATTGCCTACGCTCACCGTTTTATTATCGCCTTCTTTTTGTAAGCGGCGAAGCAAAGCATTTACCCGGCTCACCAAAACTTTGGGGCTTACGGGCTTGCTTACATAATCATCGGCACCGCTGTCAAGGCCTTTAATATGGCTGAGTTCGTCGTTCAATGCTGTAAGAAAAATAATGAGGGTATCGTTAAAATCGCTTTGGCTGCGGAGAATATTGCAAACCTCGATGCCCGTTTTGTACGGCATCATGATATCCAGAATGATGAGGTTGGGCTTTACCGCTTTTGCTACTTCTATGGCTTGCTGCCCGTTAGATGCAGTGTGAACCTTGTATCCTTCTTTTTCCAGGTTGTACTTAATGATCTCTAAAATATCCTGTTCGTCGTCGGCTACAAGTATAGATGCTTTGAATTCCATTAACAATTTATTTACACAAAAATAACGGAGTTGGGTGCAGCTATGCCTTGTTAAAGCAATTACCAAATTGTTAAGGATGCAGATGGCCTGTGCAACGTAGTGATTGCTATAATGGTCTTAAAACTTTAGTCATTTGCAAAACGGAATGTATTTTGCAGCATAACCGTAAATTTTTTATGAATCGTTTGATACCTATACTTACTACCCTTTTTTTGGCCCATTATTTTTCAGCATCATCACAACCGGTTAACTATCCTATTGCACAAAGCAGGCAATTACAACATTATAATCTTGACAGGATACAAAAACAATTTTTGGGTATAGATGGCAAACCGGATGATGTAATAAATATTGGGTACGATGAAGAAGTTAACCTGCAACTTACCTATGCGGCTACCACAAAGGTGGATGGCTTACAAAAGCAAATAGAACTTGACACCACACTTAACAATGCCCAAAAACAAACCTATATAAGAGGGCTGGGAGAAATGATGCAGGAATTTGCCAGCGCCAGGGCAAAAAAAAGAATTAAGATTATTGAGTTTCCTGAAACATTAAAAGCATGGGAACAAGCTTTTATGCTGGATAAGAAGGGTCAATCTATTGCCCCGTTAATGGGTCAGTACCCATCTTCTACGGGTAATGTAATTCTAAAGTCAGGTATTTCTTTTATTAGTAACCCCGGCATACCTGCTGCCAAAACAAGGGTGGTATTAAAATATTTAGAAGAGAACCCGGATAGGGTACTTGTTACGCTAAGCGCTAATCCCGACATTTACTTTGCCGATAGCCTTATAGCTATAGCAGCCAAAAACGAACCTGAAAAATTATACTCCTACGCACAGGCCGGCAATACAAAATTCGGCCGCCGCATACAGCGCCATCCTGATAAGGTTGTAAAGCTAATTTGCGAACTGGCCGACGATAACAGCGGACGGTTATATTTTCCTTTTTTAGACAATCTGGCAACAGGCACAATGACCATCGCAGGCATTAAAAAAGAGATGCAGGATACCCTTGGCTATTACCGGTTATTGGTTAAAACACAAATAGAATACGCAGGCCGAATGGCAAAAGGCGATACGCCCATGGTGGCTAAAACGCTTAGGGAAATGATTCACACAAAAGCGGTAGAACCATTTGTAAACCGCATTAATGGTTTGCATGATTCACCGGCACCTATCAGGTTTAAAAAGATAGAACAACTAACTGCACAGGAATTGTATTACATGATTGTATCGTCGGAAGCAGAAATTTATACCAGCAGCTATACCAACAGCTACGACCGTATTTGGCAACGAATGGCCAACCCGAGTGCCGATACCTTATTAGCTTTGGTAAATAACGACCATTACAAAAAGTTTATTACCATGGCTGCCAACTATAATAAACTGGATAATTTTTTAAACCGAATGAGCAAAGAAAGTGCCACCGCACTAATGACCAATTTTGTAAACGATTTGGATAAGGGCAATGGCAATGATCTGGAGGATGCGGTGGATGTGGCCAATAGTTACGCCAGTATAAAAAATGATACGATTAAAAAATTGATGCTGGAGCAAATTCAGAAAAACTATACGGCAGCAATAGCAAATGGTAACAAACGTGGCCAGATAATTTACCGCCTGGAGAACCTGATACTAAGCAGCAGCGATAGTGCCAGCACCATTAACCTTACCGATAGCCTGGGCATACTGCCTGTGTATGATGTAAAAAATAGTTACCTGAAAGACGATAGCGGCCGCATTATTTTACAAATGTATTTTTACGGAGATAACATTGGCCGTGGCAGTTTTGAAACCCTCAAAAACATTTACACCAACAAAAACTGGAAACGGACGGATAGTCCGGAGTGGGTTCAGTTTACGAGTATTAATACCGAAGTGCCATTTGTAATATTTGCCAATAAGGCTGGTTATGAAGAAAAAAACGAAGATGCCCTGGCACAACAGCACCTTAACGAATGGATGGAGCTTAACAACTACAAACCAAGCATCACCGTACATCGTGGTCATAGCTATTTTTTACCATATACTATTAAGCAACTGGCACCTAGCAGTAAAGTAATCATCCTCGGCAGTTGCGGTGCTTACCACAGCTTAAAAGATATATTAGAGATATGCCCCGAAGCATACCTGATAGGCAGTAAACAAACCGGTTTTGGCCTTGCTAATGTGGCCCTGTTTACCACCATGGTAGACGAATTAAAAGTGGGCAGAGATATTAACTGGATTGATTACTGGAAGCTTTTAGAACAAAAAATACCAAAAGGTGGCCCGTACGATTTTAATGATTATGTGCCACCCTATAAAAACCTTGGAGCCATTTTTATAAATGCGTATACAAAAGCTACCGCTCCGGCAAGCACAGCAATATCCACCGAGTAGGAATTTATAAGCTTCAAGGTTCAGGCTACAAGCTACAAACTACAAGTTTCAAGGTTCAAGTTTCAAGATTCAAGATTCAAGAAATCAAGTCTACGGACTTCCGCACTAAAATGCCTTTCCCAATCTTGAACCCTGAACCCTAAACCCTGAACCCCGAACCCTGAACCCTATTCCACTATCCGCAATTTCGCATAATTCAGCATAATCTTTTTTTCTCCATTGTGCTCAAACTCAATAGTGGCAATGGGGTTGTGGGCACTGCCTTCCATTTTGGCCACGGTGCCAAAACCAAATTTTAAGTGCTCTACTTTTTGCCCGGGCTGTAGGTTGCTGGTATCGCTGGCTTCAAAATTTACATCAGGTGTATGTGGAACTTCCTTTGGTTTTACCGGCTGCATATAAGAAGGTTTCACTTCTTTTTTAGCAGGCGGGGCACCATATTGGCGTTCTGCATTGCGGGTGGCATTGCCAAAGCCGCCATTCATTCTGTCGTAGGCCGATGCACCGCCAAAGCCGCCGCCAAAGGCCTGACCTTGATTGCGAATACCGCCTCCGGCAAAACTTTTATCTACAAACTCTTCGGGCATTTCGCTTAAAAAGCGACTTGGTTCGTTTTGTACCAACTGGCCAAAACGGTAACGGCTTTGTGCATAGGTTATCCATAGCCGGGCTTTGGCACGGGTTACAGATACGTAAAACAGGCGGCGTTCTTCTTCCAGTTCTTCACGGGTATTTACGCTCATGGCACTAGGAAAAAGCGTTTCTTCCAGCCCGGCCACAAACACATTAGGAAACTCCAAACCCTTGGAGGCGTGGATGGTCATCAGTTTCACCACATCGGCATTCGGGTCTTTATCGTTGTCTACATCCGTAAGCAGGGTTATCTGTTGTAAATAAGAACCCAGGCTTTTATCACCCACTTCGCCATCTTCTTCGTTCATGGGTGTTTCGGTAAATTCTTTAATACCGTTTAGCAGCGACTGTATGTTTTCGTACCGGGCCACACCTTCGGCACTTTTATCGTTGAACAATTCTTTTACCATATTGGTATGCTTGCCTACCTGTATGGCCACTTCGTATGCATTGCCCTTATCCAGCATGGTGCGGAAGTATCGGATCATTTGCACAAAGTTGGTGAGGGCTTCCAGCGTACCG
>JAYUTQ010000220.1:0-8788 GCA_043755055.1 Chitinophagaceae bacterium
TCCCAATAATCATAAGTGGGAACTTAAATTTCGTAGGTTGCTAAATAATTTACGGAAGAAAGGTTTTGCACCTAAATAATTTTATTTTTTAACGCTGAATTTTCAGCACAATTTTTTATTCTGATACCCCAATTATACATATCCTATAAAATAAGCGAAACCAATCCGGAGAAACAGGAAATTCTGGTAGCGATGTTACAAAATTTTGGTTTTGATGGTTTTGAGCAAACAGCTGATTCTTTAATTGCTAATGGCTATAAAGAATCGCTTGATGAAGCTGGAGTGGATCATTATTTAACCGAAGCTGAAACAATATTTTCAAAATCAATATTGGAAGAAGAGAATTGGAATAAAATGTGGGAATCTGATTTTCATCCAATAATTATTGATGATTTCTGTGCTGTACGGGCTGATTTTCATCCGCCAATTTCCAATGTCAAATACGAAGTAATTATCACTCCTAAAATGAGCTTTGGAACCGGTCATCACGCCACTACGTGGATGATGATGAAAGCAATGGAGGCAATCGACTGTACTGGCAAATCAGTCATCGACTTTGGTGCCGGCACCGGAATACTAGCCATCCTTGCAGAAAAAATGGGTGCCCAAAGAATTATAGCTATCGACTATGACGATTGGTGTATCGATAATGGAAATGAGAATATCGTGGCTAATAATACCCAAAGGGTAGAAATGATTAAAGCAGATAATCCGGATGCTGCGCCTCAGTCAGACATCATTCTTGCTAATATTAATAAGCATATAATACTTGATAATTTTCAATCGTTAAAAAGGCTATTGAATACGGATGGACTGCTGCTAATTAGTGGTATTTTAAATGACGATGAAAAGGACATTGTTACCATGGCACACATTGTTGGCCTTAAAGTGGTAACTATAATCCAAAGAAATGACTGGCTTTGCATAGGTTTTCAACATGCTGCGTAGCGGTTGTTAAATTATTATTAACTAATGTTGTGTTTCTATACTTTTGACCTCCGTTCGCACACCATCTTTTCGTACTACACTTTCCTACAAATTTTAAATATCAAACCTAAGCATGAAAGAATTACTCCTCATAGTAATTGCCTATATGATTGGCTCTATCCCAACCTCGGTTTGGGTTAGCAGATATTTTTTTGGCGTAGACATAAGAGATTATGGTAGCGGTAATGCCGGTGCTACCAACACCTATAGGGTGCTCGGTTCTAAATGGGGCACTTTCGTAATGGTTGTAGACATACTTAAAGGTGTTATGGCCGCTTCATTGTATTTATTATTACCCTCTACTTACCTTGGCGACGAACATGAACTGCACCGTACCAATTTTCAAATAGGATTGGGGCTTGCAGCCATTGTGGGTCATATATTCCCCATTTGGGCCGATTTTAAGGGCGGTAAAGGTGTAGCTACAGTTTTTGGAATGGTACTGGCAATACAACCAATGGTAGCAGTTTGCTGTGTAGGCGTTTTTATTGCAGTTTTATACATTACCAGGTTTGTTTCTTTAAGCTCAATATTAGCCAGTATTGCTTTTCCTGTTTTTTTATTGCTCATTTTTAGGGAGCAAGTTCCCCTTTACAGAGTTTTTGCTATAGCTGTAGCACTTTTGGTTATTCTTACCCATCAAAAGAACATTAACAAACTTTTGAATGGTAACGAAAGCAAGGCACGTATTTTGAAATACCGTGACCGCAGGCGTAACCGCCGCAACTGGTAAATTATTACCGGTATTACTTAATTATATTTTATGTGTATGAAAAAAATGCTGTGGCTATTAGCCCCTTTAAGTTTTTTATTGGCCTGTTCGGAAAATGCAGTTACAGGAAAAAAATCATTTTCGCTTATATCCGAAAATCAGATGCAACAAATGGCAGAATCCCAATACGATAGTTTTTTAAAAACCAGTCAGGTAGTAAATAATAAAGATGCTGCCATGGTAAAAAGGATTGGTAGCCGTATTTCTACCGCCATTACAAAATATTATACCAACCTGGGTAAAGCCGATGTGTTAGATGGCTACAAATGGGAGTACAACCTTGTGGATAGTAAGGAAGTAAATGCATGGTGCATGCCCGGTGGTAAAATTGTTGTTTACACAGGTATCCTCCCCATAACCCAAACCGAGGATGCCCTTGCAGTTGTGATGGGCCACGAAATAGCACATGCGGTAACCCAACACGGAACTTCAAGAATGAACGAAGGCTTTTTTACCCAATTGGGTGGTCAGGCATTGTCTATTGCTTTAGCCACAAAATCGGCCCAAACACAAAATTTATTTCTTACTGCTTATGGTGTAGGAACCCAATATGGATCAGCACTGCCAAATAGCAGAAAGCAGGAACTGGAGGCAGACAAATATGGCCTTCTTTTTTCTGCACTTGCAGGTTACGACCCAAGAGTAGCAGTAGGTTTTTGGGAAAGAATGGCCAAAGCTTCGGGAGGGCAAAAGCCGGCTGAGTTTTTTAGTACACACCCCTCAGATGCTACCAGAATAGCTAAAATTAAAGCGTACCTGCCTGAGGCGATGAAAAGCTATAAGAAATAAAATACGCACTTCTGTTTAATTTTTGGTACTTCAATAATATACAAACTAAGAAAAAACCCTCAATATGAGGGGTTTTTCTTTTTAAAACAGTTTTTAAAACCAATGTAAAAAAGTAATTTTGCAAACTCATTTTTTCAACTACCTTAATTTTATTAGGAATGTCCCAACAAACCATTTTGGAAAAGTTGAACCTGAAAGAAGAAAGAAACCTGCTCATTCAGGGTTTGCCTTCTTCTATTGAAAAACAGTTTGCCAAGTTATCATTCGCAAAGAATGTAACCCCTTTACTCAGAACCAGAAAAATAGACTGGGCCCTGATATTTGCGGTAAACGAAAATCAGCTCAACACCATTTTAAAGGATGTAATGCCGGCTTTGCACCAACAAGGAAAGTTGTGGATTGCATACCCTAAAACAACATCAAAAATTGCCAGCGACCTTAACAGGGATTGCAGTTGGTACCAGTTAACAAGTAACGGTTTTGAAGGTGTAGAACAAGTGGCATTAGACCATGTGTGGAGTGCTTTATGGTTTAAAAAAGGCGATAACACATTATCTCAGCCTGTTATTACCGTGGCCGAATTAGAAATGGATTATGAAGAAAGCCATGCAGAATTGAGCAAGTACACCATAATGCCGCCAAACGAATTAATGCAGCTTTTTGGTAAAAATCCAAAAGCCAAAGTATTTTTTGAAAACCTGAGCACCAATAACCAGCAGGATTATGTAAGCTGGATTAGCGATGCCAAAAAGGAAGAAACCAGGGTAAAACGTTCCGTAGCTGTACTGGAAAAATTATCAGCAGGCAAGCGTACTCTGGCAGAGAAGTAAGTAAATACAAACTTTATTTATTCAGGATCATAAGGAAACTTATGATCCTGTTTTTTTACCCCCAAAAGAAAATATGCACCTAAACGTAGAAATAAAGGCCCGCTGTGCGGCTCCGGCTGAGATAAGAAAGTTATTATTGGCGAATAGCGCCGATTTTAAAGGTACCGATGAACAAGAGGATACTTATTTTTCTGTGCCCGAAGGCCGGTTGAAGCTCCGCCTTGGGCCAATTGAAAAATCGTTGATTTTTTATAACCGTAATAATCAGGGCGGACCCAAAACCTCTGAAGTAACCATGGCTGATGCTTCAGCCAACGGAGAGGCTTTAAAGCAAGTGCTGTGTAAAGCATTGGGCGTAAAAGTGACCGTAAAAAAAAGTCGTGAAATCTATTTTATTGACAACGTAAAGTTCCATTTAGACGAGGTGCCGGGCCTTGGCAGCTTTGTAGAAATAGAAGCGATAGACTTTGATGGCAGCATTGGCCAAACCAAACTTGATGAGCAATGCCGCCACTACATTACATTATTTGGCATACAAGAACAAGACCTCATCAGCGTTTCGTACAGCGATATGCTGCTGGAATTGTAGGAACAGGCCTCGAGGCGTGTTCCTACAATCATTTCACCCCATCCAGCACCTTGTACATTTTATCTACCAAACTATCAGAGCTGCCATTGTAATTATTTACCATTATAGAAATGATGAAGCCATTGTGGTAACCTGCAAAAGCCTTGGTGCGGTGGATGGTGCCGCTCTTTAATTTCATACCATTGTATAGTGGCAAAGCATCGTAAAAAGCCGGATACCAGCTTTTGTTTTGGGCAAATTGCAAAGCCTTTACTAAGGCAAAAGGCGTAATGCGATTGGTTGGGCTTAGGCCGCTGCCATCGGTCATATGCATGGCTTTTGTATCAAAACCGTTGGCGGTGTAAAAACTGTCAATCCACTCCAAACCCTTCTCTGTACTGCCATAGCCTTTTTTTTGCAGGCCGATGGTACGCACCAAAGCTTCGCCATACAGATTAACGCTTTTTTTAAGAAACCAGTAAACGATGGAATCGAGGCTGGGGGAGGAGATGGTGAGGATACCAACCTTATTAGGTTCAGTAAGTTTTTCCTTTGAAAATATTTTGGAAGAAATTGGAAAAATGTAATCAACAGAAACGCCATTTTTTCGCAAAGCCGCCGCAATTTCATTTAAGCAAGTTACATCTGCCAAACTGGTAGAACCTGAAACCTTAAAACTATTCTGATTAGATGAAATGCTGCCTTGCACCAATTTATTGCTTGTAAAAGGGGATGTGTAAATAGAAGAACCATCGCCGGTATTGGCATTGCCGGTTTTTACTTCATTATCAAAATGACTTTTAAAAGCCAATTCTTCAGGATCCACTTTTACAATCCACGTGGAATCGCCTTTTTGTTTTCCACTTTTAAAAAACAGATCGTACTGGTTTTCTCTCCAGTTAAGTGCCCAATGCCCGGCTCCATAATAATTACCCATGTCGCCCCACATCCAATTATCGGGTATGGGATTGATGTCGAAACGATTTCCTTTTTCGATTGCCACAAGGTCACCTGTAATGCTTTCAATACCCGCCTGTTTTACAGCATCGGTTATTTTTTTCAATACCACATCTTCTTTTGTATTGGTATAACGCCAGCTACCAAGCGTAGGGTCGCCGCTTGCTTCTATTACTATGTTGCCGGTTAGTTTTTTGTTGCTGATGCTGCCTGTGTAGCCAATCTTAGTTTCATACTTAAAACTGCTGCCCAAAGCTTCATAGGCTGCAATTGTAGTAAGCACTTTTTGGGTACTGGCAGGGGCAAAACCAATATTGCTATTCTTTTCAAAAACTACTTTTCCTGTTTTGGCATCCATTACACAAATACCTGCAAGTCCATATTGTAGCTGGCTATCGGTTACAAAACTGCTCCAGGAAGTTTCAAGTTTTTGACCAATATTTTGTGCCGTGCCGGCAAACGAAAAAGCAATTAGAAAACCAAGGCTCCAAATTTTCAGCATTTTAAAATGTGTTTTTTCAAAACTAAAGAAATATGATTGGTGAATTTGATTTTGATGTAGGAACCCGCCTCTTGTGGGAACACGCCTCTTGTAGGAACACGCCTCTTGTAGGAACACGCCTCGAGGCGTGTTCCTACTACAAATCCCACCCGAACAAACACATGCCGTCATTTGTCTTCGTATCATTGTTTATCAATTAACCAAAGGCATATTTCATGCAGCAAACTTTCGCATCCATCATCACCATTGGCGATGAACTTTTAATAGGACAAGTAATAGATACCAACAGCGCTTTTATTGCCCAACAACTCAATTCCATTGGTGTTTCGGTAAAGCACCGGCTTGCCGTAGGCGATGTTTGGAATGATATCTGGCAGGCACTGGATGAAGAAAGTAAGCATGCATCCATCATATTAATAACCGGCGGCCTTGGCCCAACTGCCGATGATATTACCAAGCCGTTACTCTGCGAATATTTTGGTGGCAAACTGGTATTTGATGCCGGCGCTTTAGAAAATGTGGAAACCATTTTTAAAAAACTGAACCACCCCATGATAGACCGTAACCGCAAACAGGCCGAGGTGCCGGATGTGTGTACGGTGATACCCAACAAAAGAGGAACGGCCCCGGGAATGCTGTTTGAAAAGGACGGCGTTATTTTTATAAGTATGCCCGGCGTGCCGCATGAAATGAAGGGCATGACGGAAGCATTTGTATTACCCTATTTACAAAAGGCTAAAACCTTGCCATCCATCGTTCATAAAACGTTACTCACGGCCGGTGTTGGCGAATCTTTTTTGGCCGATTTAATACAGCCCTGGGAAGAGGCTTTGCCCGAAAATATAAAGCTGGCATACCTGCCCAACTATGGTATGGTTAGGCTTCGCCTTTCGGCTATTGGGTTTAATGCGGATGCATTAAATAATGCAGTTAGCAACGAATTTGAGAAGCTGCAAGTGCTGGTAAAAGAACACCTGGTAACCACCGAAGATGAGCCAATGGAAAGGGTAGTGGCGAAACTTTTACTCCAACGAAAAGAAACCATGGCCACCGCCGAAAGCTGCACTGGTGGCTACATCGCCCATTTAATTACAACCATGATTGGCTCATCGGAGTACTATAATGGCAGCGTAATCAGTTATAGTTACGAAGCCAAAGAAGATTTGCTGGGCGTGGATCATAACCTGCTGCTAAGCAATGGTGCGGTAAGCGAAATCGTGGTAGCACAAATGGTACAGGGGGCTTTAAAACAACTTAAAACAACCTATGCCATAGCCGTTAGCGGCATCATGGGGCCCGGCGGCGGTACCGATGATAAACCGGTAGGAACTGTTTGGGTAGCCGTAGGCAATTACAAAAGAACGATCACCCAAAAATTCCATTTTAGGTTCGATAGAAGGCGGAATATAGAGCTAACCGCTACCAATGCCCTTAACTTGTTGCGAAAGTTTATACTAGAGCAATAACCCGTTTTTGCTTGAAAGAATTTTGAAGAATGTTGCAATCCTTCAACCATTGTTCAAGGTTTTTCAAAACACGTTTGTCATCATCAAAATTAAATAACAGCGAGGCCGATTTACCTACATTTGTCCTCGTTTCGGTTGGTCATTGGGTCAATTGGTCGGTAAGTCATTTTGTAAAACGACAACTACTTTTATTACTGATTTAATATTGCCCTTTCGTTTTACTTTTTAAAAAATTGCTGTATGCCTTTAGTAGATTTAATAATGCCCAAGCTTGGCGAAAGTATTATGGAAGCCACCATTCTTAAATGGCATAAAAAAGTGGGAGATGCCGTGCAGCAGGATGAAACCGTGCTTGACATTGCAACAGATAAAGTGGACAGCGAAGTGCCGAGCACAGACGCCGGAATTTTGGCAGAAATTCTTTTTAAAGAAAATGATGTAGTGCCCATTGGTGCTGTAATAGCACGGTTGAATACCGAAGTGGCCAATTATACAGTACCAACACAACCTGCATTTACAAAGGCCGAAGAAATTCCTTTTCAACCTTCTTTTGTACAAGAGCCTGTCATCAATACACAGCCTAAAGCTGCAGTTGCCGCTATCCGTTTTTATTCGCCGTTGGTGTTAAAAATAGCTCAGGAAGAAGGCATTGGCATGGCCGAGTTAGAACGTATTCCTGGTACGGGGCAAGATGGAAGGGTTAGTAAAAAAGACATACTGGATTATCTGTCGCAAGGTGCAGGAGACAGAAATCAGATTTCTGCTGTACAGGAAGTAAAAGAACAACAAGCCACTGTAAACCCACCGGTACAAATTTCGTTACCTGCTATACAAACCAATACCAACCACCAACAAGCCGAGCCTGTAAATACACAGGTGGAAACTTCTAAATACGGCCCTAATGTGGAAATTGTGGAAATGGACCGGATGCGGAAACTGATTGCGAAGTTTATGGTGGATAGCAAACACATAAGCCCACATGTAACCAGTTTTACCGAAGCCGATGTTACCAATCTTGTTATGTGGAGAGAAAAAGTGAAGAAGGATTTTGAAAAAAGAGAAAATACCAAAATTACTTTTACGCCATTGTTTATAGAAGCGGTAGTAAAATGCCTGAAGAAATTTCCGTTGATCAATTGCAGTATCGACGGTGACAAAATCATTATTAAAAAAGACATCAACATAGGAATGGCCACTGCTTTGCCTAGTGGCAACCTGATAGTGCCGGTAATTAAAAATGCCGATCAGCTAAATCTTGTAGGCCTTAGCAAGCAGGTAAATGGCCTGGCCGATGCAGCCCGTAACAACAAGCTAAAACCAGACGATACACAAGGGGGCACATTTACACTTACCAATGTAGGTACATTCGGCAGCCTCATGGGAACCCCCATTATCAATCAGCCGCAAGTGGCTATACTGGCTGTGGGTGCTATAAAAAAACGCCCCGTGGTTATAGAAACTGCACAAGGCGATACGATAGGCATCCGCCACATGATGTACCTGAGTATGAGCTACGACCACCGCATTGTAGATGGCAGCCTAGGTGCCACTTTTCTTACAGCCGTTGCCAAAGAACTGGAAGCCTGGGATGTGAACAGGAGTTTTTGATAATGGATAATGCTGGAATGGATAATGGATAATGAGGTAATGGATAATGCTGTAATGGATAATGAGGTAATGGATAATGATTGCATGACATTGTTGTCCGGATAAGTACAACAGCTGATGTGGCAGAACCCAAAGTTTGGAAAAGCTCAACTGCACCGTCCCTCTCCGGGAGGAGAGGGAAAGAGGGTGAGGCTTGCCTGGAAAAGTACAAAAGCTGATGTGTTATGGGCAACCTTTTTAATCATTCCGTTAATTACTTAGTTTCATAGAGAGAATGCTAGATTCTAAAACTCTTACAATAACAGACGA